>JAOZQW010000379.1 GCA_029932015.1 Candidatus Fermentibacteraceae bacterium | reverse complement strand
TATACTAAAAGGTGTTGCATTTCCTGTTGTTTGCCATATCCAGATTCCTATGCCGACCGCTGCCAGGCATCCCACGATTATGACAATAATCATTGTATCCATGGATCAGCCTTCCAGTAGTTATGAGTCTCATCTCTCCCTTACTTGAACAAAATACTATGCTCCCGATGATGCCCAGGTCAACTGCATATCGATCTGCAAGGTTCCGATGCGCGATCTCCTGAGCATTGACCTGAGGATCGATCCAGGATATCCATCATTGGGGAGGACTTGGATGATCAGCATCACTGATGAAATAGAGCTTGACGAGGTGGAACTGAAGTTCGATTTCGTCAGGTCCGGTGGTCCTGGTGGGCAGAAGGTGAACAAAACCTCCTCTGCGGTCGTCCTCAGGTTCAATGCGCTGGATTCCCCTTCCCTGCCTGAATATGTCAGGGAGAGACTGCTGCTGATCGGGGGGAACAGGCTCGGCACGGACGGAGTGATCGTCATCCATTCGCGGACGCACCGCTCACAGAGGCGAAACCGCGATGAAGCAGTCGATAGACTTGTGGAACTGATCCGCAGGGCAGCAGAAACTCCAGTGAAGAGAAAACCCACTCGAAAGTCCAGAGCCTCCGTGAAAAAGCGTCTCGATGAAAAGAAGCGAAGAGGTTATCTCAAGAGGAGTCGAGGCTTCAAACCTCCACCCGATGAAACGGACTAGCAATTACAGGGCAAATATGGGGACACACTACTTAACTGTAGTTATGGGGACACCCATCCTGCCTGACTACGAGCTGTATCCGGATAGCCTTCCCGGGTGAAGAACTCGTATATTCCAATGTCACTATTCACTTGAAGAAGAACATGACAGGACAGCAATGGCCGATGTGAAGCTGTACGATGGAACCAACTGCCCCTGTCCCTCCGACTGCAAGCGCAGGGGGAACTGCCCGGAATGCATCAGGTTTCATCATAGCCGGCACCAGCAGACCTATTGTGAGTTCCTTGTCGCCAAACTGCAGGGTCCCGAGATTCCGGAGCGTTCTCTTCCTACAGGGCTGGAGATACGCCTGACGGACTACGGTCCCTGCGCTGGTTGAGCAGGCAAGCTGAACCCGACCAGGCTGGCCGGGATACTCGAAAATCTCCCCCTCCCCGACTCCCCCAACCTCATCGTTGGGATGCAAACGATGGACGATGCAGGGGTCTACAGATTGACCGATGATATCGCCCTGGTGCAGACTGTCGATTTTTTCTACCCGATAGTCGATGATCCCAGGAGCTTCGGGCGTATCGTTGCCGCAAACAGCATGTCCGATATATGGGCAATGGGAGCGAAGGCTATAACGGCAATGAACCATCTGGGTTATCCTGCAGGGAAAATCCCTGTAGAGGCCATCGCAGAACTCCTGACCGGAGCTGCCGAGAAGCTGCATGAAGCGGGAGTAGTGCTTCTGGGCGGTCACACGCTTGAGCAGGATGATATGGTCTTCGGCATGAGCGTGACAGGACTGACAAGCCCCGACGCTGCCCTGACCAACGACAACGCAGAGGCTGGAGATCTAATCGTACTGACGAAACCTCTCGGCACCGGTGTCTACTGTGATGCAATGCTGAATAACGGGCTTACACCCGAGCGCTTCTCCCTCTTCGTCACCTGGATGGAGCGGCTCAACATGTACGCGGCAGAGACGATTCAGAGATTCAATGTAACCTGCCTCACGGATGTTACTGGTTTCGGTCTGCTGGGGCATTCCCTTCCAATCGCCAGAAATGCGCAAGTAAAACTCGTCATCACCTCCGAAGATGTTCCTCTCCTGCCCGGATTGCCCGGGATGCTGGATACTTTCAATCCCAAAGGCGTATGCAAGTGCAAGGACTTCGTCGAACCCCACCTCAGGATGAGGGAAAACCTCGATCCCAGATACTTCACGCTCTTTGCCGAAGCGCAGACTTCGGGTGGATTGCTTGCAACGGTCAAGCCGGGAGAGGCTGATGCTCTGGTGGAAGCCCTCCGCGAGCAAGGGGATATTTATTCAGCAATCATCGGCAGGGTCGAGGATATAACCGATCCAGGGATCTTCCTGGAACTGGAGTAGCTCCTGTCCAATCGAACAGCTTCTATTCAGGGCAGGGGTTCGTTCATCATGCACATCGCTCTGATGGAGATACTCATTACCTCGGTTGCACTATCGGCACCCACCTTCTCGACAATTATCAGCGGTATCGGTCCTGAAAGAGTAATAGAAGTGCTTCCCCTCGAGTCGGGAGGCTACCTTGCCATGGGCATGTCTGCCCCCGGTTACCGGGAACACTCGGACATTCTTCTTGTAGAACTCGACTCCCAGGGTGACACTCTCTA
>JAOZQW010000082.1:8577-8791 GCA_029932015.1 Candidatus Fermentibacteraceae bacterium | reverse complement strand
GGGGGCGCCACCCAATAAGGGGACATGATACTGAGGCCGGGCCTGAATTCTTCGATTATTGAAGAAATGAGGCCCGGCCTGAGAATTAGAGCAGGTGATCAAGTATGTATTTTTCGAAGAGTTCCAGTGGTTCAGGCGTATCCTCAACCTTCTGCGCGAGCATTGCACCCTGCCAGCTGTTGATGATGAAGCGTGCGAGTTCGTAGGTATCATC
>JAOZQW010000082.1:6404-8567 GCA_029932015.1 Candidatus Fermentibacteraceae bacterium | reverse complement strand
GACTTCCGTCCTCTATAGCCTGGGCAAGGCAGATCCCGACAGGTTCGTAGATGTCGGAGAAGACCTCGGCCAGCTTCTCTCTGAAAGCGGGATGTGAAGCGGCCATTTCCTGGGTGAGATTCCCAATGGGGCATCCTGACATTATATCCTCGCCCATAAAGCTGCGTCTGAAGGATTCGAAAAAGCTCCTGAGTCTCTGAAGGGGCGGTTTGGAGTCATCCTCGACCAGGTAGCTGCGGAAGAAACTGCCGATTCCCTTTCGCAGGTAGTCGATGAGTTCCAGGCCGAAATCTTCCTTGCTGTCGAAATAATGATAGAAGGATCCCTTCGGGACATCGGCGGCCTTGAGTATCGCATTCAATCCGGTGTTATTGAAACCATCCCTGCGAACAAGCTCAGCTCCCTTATCAAGGATGTGTGTTTTTGTATCCAGCGACATTGCCACCTCCATTCAGCTTATAAATAGACCGGTCAACTAACTGAGTCAAGCTTTGAAATAGAAGACCAATATTACTCGATCATAATGAATACTCCATTTGACAGGGACTCATGACCCCTTATCTTGTCCCCCGGAGACCGCAATAAAACCGACATGGAAGGTATGATATGAGGGCCGCTCTACTAGAGAGAATTCAGACGATAAGTGCTGATAGTGAACCTTTGAGAGTGGTCGATGTTCCTGCTCCCGTTCCAGGGTTCGGAGAGATTGTCCTCAGGGTGATCGCCTGCGGTATCTGCCACACTGAGCTCGATGAGATCGAGGGCAGGACGCCCCCGCCTTCATTTCCAGTGATCCCCGGACACGAAGTAGTCGGCGAGGTAATAGCTGTGGATCGGTCCGTTGCCGCGATCAGGATCGGTGATCGGATGGGGGTCGGATGGATATGGTCCACCTGCGGTGACTGCCAGTGGTGCAGCAGCGGACTAGAGAACCTCTGTCCGGAATTCAAGGCTACCGGCAGGGACGCTCACGGAGGGTATGCGGAGTATATCAGAGTACCTGCCTTGTCGGCGTTCTCGATACCAGTGGGTCTTAGCAGCATCCAGGCTGCCCCTCTGATGTGTGCAGGTGCAATCGGTTACCGGTCTCTCAATATCTGTGGTCTGAAGAATGGGCAGAGGCTGGGACTGACTGGATTCGGAGGATCAGGTCATCTCGTTCTGAAACTGGTAAGACACCTCTATCCAGACAGTGACGTATATGTCTTCGCAAGAAGTGAATCAGAGAGACACTTCGCCCTGGAGCTGGGAGCGAAATGGAGCGGAGATACTGCTGACCGCTCACCGGAAAAGCTTAATGCTGTCATCGATACAACTCCAGCCTGGAGGCCGGTGCTTGAAGCGTTGGGGAATCTGCTTCCAGGGGGAAGACTCGTGATCAATGCCATCCGCAAGGAGGAGAAGGACAGGGAAGAGCTTCTCAGACTGGATTATTCCCGTGATCTGTGGATGGAGAAGGAGATCAAGAGCGTAGCCAATGTGTGCAGAAGTGACATTGCGGAATTCCTGCATCTTGCAGAGAAACTGGAGATCAGACCGGAAGTGACCACCTATGCGCTTGAAGACGTGAACCGGGCATTGTGCGAACTCAAAACCACCGCAGTTCGGGGGGCAAAAGTACTAGACATTGGCTGAACGGAGTAGCCTGTCTGACATTCGGTTCGATGTCAGACCTGCAAATATCGAGAGCGGTTCATCGCGACAATCCAGCAGGTTCGATTATATTCCCATTCATATCATATGAAATGAAGGAGCGTTAGTCAGATGTGCGGAGTATGCGGTCTCGTCAGTACTGGAATTGCCGACGATGAGGGTCTTGCCCGTCTTCGTGAAGCAGGCCTGGGACAGCGTCATCGCGGTCCGGATGATTCAGATGAAAAACTGCTCCGCATCGGCGACAGACTGGTCGGCCTCGGTTTTGTCAGACTGAGCATACTTGACCTGGAGACAGGTATGCAGCCGGTTACCTGCCATGCTGATGGCTCTGTGATAGCCTGTAACGGGCAAGTCTACAATTATCTGGAGTTGAAGAGCGAAGTATCCGGGGAGCATTTCACCACCAGGGGGGACATGGAGGTGGTGCTCCACCTGTACAGGAAGCTGGGCACCGGCTTTCTGGATCGTCTGAACGGCATGTATGCCGGCGCCATTTACGATCCTGCT
>JAOZQW010000082.1:0-6394 GCA_029932015.1 Candidatus Fermentibacteraceae bacterium | reverse complement strand
TCGATACAGATAATGGATTCTTCTTCGCATCGGAGATCAAATCGCTCCTCAGGCTCAGCGGCACCCGCTCTGAGATGGACGGTCATGTCCTGCCAACATACCTGTCCTATCGATATGTCCCGGGTGAACGTACGATGTTCCGTGGTGTCAGGCGCCTGCCTCCCGGGTCAATTCTGGATATGGATCTCTCCACCGGAAAGTGGGAGGTGAAAAAATACTGGGAGTACCTCCCTGGCAGGGAACTGTCCATCACTGATCCTGATGAGGCCATGAGGAGGTTCTCCGAACTGCTCGAGGATGCCGTAAGGATCCGTATGCGGTCCGATGTAGAGGTGGCAAGTCTACTCAGCGGAGGAGTGGACTCCTCATCGGTCGCATCACTTGCAGCAGCCCGACAACCTGATATAAAACTCTTCACTGTATCCTTCGATGATCCCGTCTATGACGAATTGGGGGATGTGAAGAACTTCCTGTCGAGCAAGGCAGATAGGTTCACCAATGTGCAGCCTTATCATAGAGTCTGTCATCCTGAATCACTTTCTATCCTTCCTGACCTATTGCGGTCTGTCGAGGATTGCATCTCTCTCGGCACCATTCTCCCTACGGATCAGGTATGTGCTCTGGCTGCAGAACACGTAAAAGTGGTTCTGACGGGAGAGGGTGCCGACGAGGTCTTCGGTGGGTACAGGAAGTTTCTGCTCGAGATGGCCGCTGAGGAATATCGGTCGCTTTCCGGCTCGGACAGGAGTTCTATCGACAGAGAGTTTCCCGAGCTGAAGGGTTACATGAAGGTCCGCGCTGAGAATCCCCGAAAGCGATTCATACAGAGCGAACTCCTCTTTCAGCCCGATGAGCTTTCCAGACTCCTTGGCAGAGAGATCACCGATGTTCCTTTCCCGGAGGATGCTCTTCCTTCCCTTTCACCAGGGATGCATCCTGTGGAACAGCTGCTTGCAATGGAATGCAGATCGCGTCTGCCCGACTACGTGGTGCTTAGGCTGGACAAGCTCTCAATGCGTCATTCGCTTGAGACGAGAACACCATATCTCGATTATCGTCTTGCGGAGTTTGCCGCCGGCCTGCCGGTGCACCTTAAGGTGAGTCTTGCCGAGAGGATGGGCAAGCTCATCTGCCGGAGATCCCTCGAGCGAAGCGGAGTTGTTGATCCGGTCACTGCTTATCGCTCCAAGAAACCGTTCACTATCCCGATGGCAGCATGGCTTCTCATGGGTGATAGACTTCCGGATTTCGTTCTGGACATTTTCGAGGGCAGTGAGACTTCAAGGCAGGGTATTCTGGATCCTGGAGTAGTAAGGGATATCTGGCGGCGGATTACGTCAGCCGGTATCGGTCCTGAAACACTGGTCTCCGATGCAGACAGAGCATTTGCAGTTATGACACTGAGTCTCTGGATGAGGGAGTTCCTGTGATCATCACCTCTGATGCGCTTAGAGACAGGGCAGAGGACCTCGCGGGCAGACTGCTGGAACTGATCCTTTCGAGAGGAAATGGACATCCAAGGACATACGGATTTGAGTATGAGTTCCTTCCAGACAGGGTCCTCCTGCCTACAGACCTTTCTTCCCTGAGGGAGCTTGTTCTCTCAGCCGGGTGCTGCAGAGTCGGAGAGGTTGTTCACATTGGTGACCTGGGCGTGACTTTCGAGCCGGGAGGCCAGATCGAATATATCAGCCCTGTATTCACTGCCTCTGACGATGAAGCCTTCCGAAGCACTCTGGATCGAATATCCGTCACCAACAGCAGGATAAGCAGCGAACTTGGAATTCGGTACATCGGTACTGGCTACATTCCCGGCAGATACTCCGCTCCGCTTCTTCTAACGGCGGACAGGTATTCTAGAATGCACTCGAGGTTCATGACTGTGGACAAGCGGGGTCCGGATATGATGAAGGGTACCGCTGCCATACACCTTCACGCCGCAATGACGAGTGTGGATGATCTTACCCTGTTCTATCCACTCTTCTGCAGACTGGCCAGGGGCAGAAAGCTGGGTATGTCGGACGAAAGAAGGGCTATCTGGGACGCTACTGACAGAAGCAGATGCGGACTGCCCTCTGTTGATCTGAGCGGCACTGCCATTTCAATGCTGACAGAGATATGCCTCGCCTCCCTGAAGGTCGAGGAACTGAGCAGCAGCAAGCCGTTTATGAACCTGCCTGATGCCGGGTTCGGAGCGTTCCTCGAGCATCTGACCACAATGTTCACGGATGTAAGATTTAATGTGAAGGGCGGAACACTGGAACTACGCACACTGGACAGCATACCCATCGAGAGTTTTCCCTCGATCTGGAAATACTTCATTGATGTCTGTGAGCATCCAGGCCAGATGGGCTGATTTGCTGTCTGAAGTCCTGAATGCAATTATAACTCACCCCCAATACATTTTAGTGGCAATTGAATCTCAGATGCTCTCCGTATTTCACCTATTGAAGTTCTTGACCAGAACCATTCAATGAAATAAGGTCATTAAGGATACGGAGGTTGTGTAAATGAAGACCGAGCAATGCAGATGGACAGCTCTGAATGGCTGGAACTCTTCACCAGCTGCTGGAGCGGATGCTGATCTGGTACTCCTCTTTGGAGGCAGGTCCTTTTTCGCGGACAAAACTGTGATCGATGAGCTGATCAAAGTGTATCCGGAAGCATTTATCCTTGGATGCTCAACTGCAGGAGAGATACATGGAACTGAAGTTACTGACGAGACACTGGTTTCGACAGCGATCAGTTTTGCATCATCATGCTGCATGATTTCCTGCATTCATATCGGTGATGCCGGCAGCAGTCTCGAAGCAGGACAGCGGCTTGCCCAAATGCTTGAGCATGATGGGCTTGTTCATGTATTCGTTCTATCCAATGGGCTGAATGTGAACGGGAGCGACCTGACAAGAGGTCTGACCAGCTGTCTGCCAGCCGGAGTGAGTGTCACCGGTGGGTTGGCTGGAGATGCTGATCGGTTCACAGAAACTTACGTTATCTGTGGTTCTGAAGTTGGAGGGGACATCATAGGTGTCGTTGGTTTCTATGGTGAGAATCTTCATATTGGATTCGGTTGCCTGGGGGGCTGGGATCCCTTTGGCCCTGAACGTCTGATCACCAGTTCAGAGGGAAATGTTCTGTTTGGACTAGACGGAATATCAGCTCTCGAACTCTACAAGAAGTATCTGGGTGATTACGCCTCAGAGCTGCCTGCCTCCGCCATGTTCTTCCCCCTTGCCATCCGGATACCCGATGGTCCGGCCGGACTTGTACGCACCATCCTTGGTGTTGACGAAGAGGAATCCTCGATGACCTTCGCGGGTGATTTGCCCGAGGGCGCATATGCGCGTTTCATGAGAGCCAATCATGACAGATTGATAGACGGAGCGATCGGCGCTGCTTCAGCGAGTCTGAAGGGGTTGGAGGGGAGAGATGCAGAGCTTGCTCTCCTCATAAGCTGTGTTGGACGCAAGATGGTTCTCAAACAGCGAGTGGAGGAGGAAGTTGAAGGGGTTAGGGATATTCTGGGTTCCCGGTCCACGATCACCGGTTTCTACTCCTATGGTGAGATCAGTCCTCTGATGGAATCCTCAAGGGCGGAGCTTCATAATCAGACAATGACCATTACTACCTTTTCAGAAGATTGATCCATGACTGAGCATCATAGCCTCCTGAAACGTCAGATCGTGCGCATCTTCGGCGCTGAGGCTAACGTCCCTGAAGCTCTGACAGATTTCCTCCAGGTCGTAGATCAGGCCTATACTGAATCCGACCGGGATCGAAGAATGCTCGAACGCTCGATGGAACTGAGTTCCGATGAACTCCTCCAGGCCAACTCTGATATACGGGCCGTTCTGAGCGGACTCATCGATCTGTTTCTCAGAACAGATGAGGGAGGACTGATCCTGTACGCACGAGCAGGAAGTCAGGGAGATCTTATCGTACCCATCTCAGAGATGATAGGAAAACGGATCCAGGATCTTCCGATACAGGAGGCATCTGATCAATTCACAGAAGCCCTGCGATCTGTCAGGGAAATGAAAGAACCCTATAGATTCGAGTACACTCTATCCCTTGGTGACAGGCAGGAATACTATGAGGCTCGCCTGCTGCCGATCGCTCACTCTCAGATCATTACAATTATAAGGAACATTACCGGCATGAAGGCAGCTCGAAATCGCGAAGAGAAACTCCAGCTGCAGCTTGCTCGATCGGAACGCCTGGAATCCCTGGGGATTATGGCCGGAGGTGTTGCTCATGATCTGAACAACATACTAGGCCCATTGGTTGCTTATCCAGACCTTCTGCGAGAGGATCTGGGGCAGGACCATGAGAGTATTCCACTTATTAACGAAATGCAGAGATCAGCCATTCGAGCTGCTGCAATGATAAAGGACCTGCTTACACTTGCTCGCAGAGGTGTGTTCCAGATTGAACCGGTAATGATCAATAGCGTTATTGAATCCTATATGCAGTCCCCGGAGTTTCATTCAATATCTGGATTGAAACCGAATGTCAGGATCAGAGTAGCTCTTGCTGCTGATCTTCCACCTGTGGCGGCTTCAGCACATCAGCTCTCGCAGGTGGTAATGAATCTGGTTTTGAATGCTTTCGAGTCGCACGAATCCGATGGTGAGATAACAGTTAAAACCAGAGAGGTGGAGTTGTTTCAGCCTCTACAGGGCTTCGACAACATAGCCCCTGGCAAGTACATCTGTCTTTCCGTTACTGACAACGGACGGGGTATACGAGACGAGGATATCGAGCATATCTTCGAACCATTCTACACAAAGAAGAAGATGGGAAGGAGTGGTTCGGGACTAGGTCTATCCATCGTCTACGGATTTGTGAAGGACTGCGGGGGATTTATAGACGTATCCAGTCTTATGGACTCCGGTACTGAATTTACACTGTATCTGCCGATTCATGCCCATGAGGAGCCCTCGAGTCCTGTTCCCATGCCAGATATGTACGGCACGGAGAGTGTGCTTGTTGTGGATGACATCCCTGAGCAGAGCCATCTGGCCGAACGAATTCTCTCACGCCTGGGCTATTCGGTAGTAACTGCAGAGAATGGCAGGTCCGCAGTTGAGTACATGCGTGTGAATGAGGTTGATATTGTTCTACTTGACATGATCATGGAGGATGATTTCAGTGGACTGGAGACATACCGCGAGATATCAGAACTCCATCCCGGACAGCGTTGTGTTATTGCCAGCGGTTTTGCTGAGAACGACAAGGTTAAAAGAACTCAGAGGCTTGGAGCAGGCATGTTCATCATGAAGCCATATAGCATGCAGACGCTCGGTCACGCGATACGAAGAGAGCTTGACAGAAAGCCTGAATGACTCCGAGGTTTTACTTCAAGCAGACTCAGATACAATAGAATCATAGCTGATCCGATCTGTCTTCAGCCTCTGCCAGTGATGGTGGTCTTCAGTACCCGCCAGAATGGTGCAGCGATAGCTCCGGTGATGAATCCCACAGAGAAGAAAGCCACAATACCCCAGAGGTCCCGGACCGCTACTGCCCCGATCACAGCCCCTGCTGCACCACTGATAACGCCCCATTTGAAGCCTCGCGCAAGGCAGCCGGTTTCATCTTTCCGTTCGGACTTGAGGTCGATCTCAGTCTTGATATCCGGTCTCTGGACAGCAATCACCTGAGCCAGCTCCAGTCCCTTGCCGCCATTACCCTTGAAGAGCGGCATAGGTCTGAATTGCAGATGCAGTACTTTCTCGCCCGGTTTCTTAACAAGGATTGAGGTTGTGATCCTGTTCATAATGGCGGACTCAATATTGAACTTGGCCCAGCCTGGCATGCTTGAATCTCCCTGCCTGCCTTCGATGGCATCAAGGCTGTCATACATGAAATACTCAAGGTCCTTGCGCTTGAATCCCAGACCTACTCTTTCCAGTATCAGGCGCCGGTCGGTTGCCGCGGCAAAGATAGTCCTGGCGCCTATCACTCCCATCCCGAAAGCCATGAGAACCTCTCCAGGGTCCAGCAAAGTCTCGAGCCTCGCCTTTAGTGTCTCGTTATTGCGTACCTTTGCTGCAGCCTCCATTTATGCTCCTCCTGGGGTTCTGATTTCAGATATTCTACCGTTCATTTATCGGTCGAGGATTGGATATGGTCAAGGCAGCCAATCCCTGGGCACTGCGGCTCATCAACAGAGCCATTTCGCAAGTAACGGACTGAGAGCCAGCTGACCCTACAGGATGAAGAGTTCGGGAGTTTTGAACAAGTAACTTCTGCCTGAAGACCATAAACTGAGGACACTTCCTGTAGGCTATGTAAGTCATTGACCGACAATATGTAATGATCATCATACCTCTGAATCATGAGAAGTTATTGCTACTTCTCATTTCTCATTACGAGTAGTAGATTACTTTTG
>JAOZQW010000378.1 GCA_029932015.1 Candidatus Fermentibacteraceae bacterium | reverse complement strand
ACCAGCATATTTCATGATGCTCCCCCTGAATGCCAGGAAGTAAATTGAATTTGCACGTTAGGCCACCTGGTCGAAAGGGATCTAAGATCTCCTGAGAACCTTACCCTACTTCTTCTTGAGCTTCTTTTCAGCTCGTTTTTCTTTAAGGCTCTTCTTTGGCTTGACCTTGGTCTCTTTCTTCATGTTCCTGCTTTTGCCCATGTTTCACAACCTCCTACATGTTCGATGTCGAACCTGAACAGGCACTGATACTAATATGAAGCATTTGGCAATCTGCAGATAGCCCTGGCTGATGGCCGCATGTATGCATGCAGTATATCAGAAGGATTGGCTGGGGGACATGTATCCAAATTCAGGAATCTCTTACATGTCCCTTTGCATTTTGAATTAAGTTACTTGTCCCCGTAGAGCCGAACCTTACGGTAAGTCTACCAGATGAAGCGGATGCCCCAGTAGGTCTCGCCATCGAGGGATCTGAACGGTTGTGTATCACGCAGATAATGTGTCAGGTGCATTTCGAACGAGCCGCCAGAGGCCTGATATGCGGCATACAGCTCAGCCCAGTGCCTTGATGAGCTTCCACCGTCGTTGTGAAAGAACATGTCCCCGTGATATCTCACTCCCGACAGCCATGAGTGCCAGGCTACGAAAGGCAGGTCGGTCTCGTAGTTCACGGACCAGTCGAAATCGTGACCTTTCTGGAAGGTCTCACCATGGGGTCTGTATAGTCCGAGAGAGAGCCATCCTGAAGGGGATCCCGCTGGAAGCCATGTCAGCGATCCACTCCGTGCGGGGGCAGGAATCTCGTAGACCGCTCCCAGCTTGATGTTGTTCATGTACTCCGAGAGCGTGTCTGGCATGTCGATATTGTGGAAGCATTCATGGTCGGTGTAGACGCGGAGGAGAAGTGGGTCGAGCATGTAATCGAACTGAGTTGTGATGTTCCAGTGACCTCCGTAGATATTGAACTTCATCTCTGGGCTGTTCCAGCTCTCGCCCATATATGTATCCACGGTAAGTCCAAGGTGCCAGGAGAAATCGCCTATGCGGAGGACCCTGACATCTGTGCTTATAGAGGCATAGATGAAATGCTCTACGCTCTGGTTGAAGAAGCTGTATGCTCCGAGGCTTCCGGTGTTCTCCATCGGGAACTCGATCGGTGCTGCGACCAGCATGATCGATGCAATGAGAAAAGTGATTTGAATTCCTCCAGAGTTGGTGCGCCGATGGTGCGGCCACCTCAAATGTATTCGGGGGAGCCGGCTTTGCTCCCCCGAAGATACACTGAAGGCTACTCCGAAAGGTAGTCCATCAGGTTGATCTGCTCCTGAGCCGATCCATCCTGAAGAGCACTGGTGAGCGCCTTGGCCAGCATGGGTTCCGGCAGAGCGCCTTCAGCAAAGAGATTTTCGTTGATAATGGTCCTCGGGACACCCTGGACTCTGTATTTATCAGCCAGTTCCGGGAACTCATTGGCTTCCAGAACACTTGCCACCACGTTCCCACTGGCTGCAGCCATCCTTGTGGCCAGTACCGCAGCCGCTGGACAGTGTGGACAGGTCGGGGTGACAAAGACATTGATGTCGAGGTCAGTCTGGAGTCCTGCAAGGAAATCCAGCATTTCACCTGACAGCGGCTCCCTGCCGGAACCGGTGTCCAGGATACAGGTGAGGAGCGAGCTGAATTCGTAGCCCGACGGCGTACCGAAGAAACGGACTCTCGAATGGGTTCCGTCAGATACAAAAATGGCGGGGATTCTGTCGACACCGAACTCCTCAGCTTTGCCGCTGTCATTCAACTGGCTGTATACGGTCACTTCGAGGTTGTCCGACAGTGGCTCCAGCTCTCTGAGGATCGTTTCAGTGTCTGAGCTGGATTCGCATCCAATCTCCCCTTTGAAGAGGGTCACCTGTACTGTGTCTGTCAGGTTCTCAAAGAGCTTTGATACTTCCTGTGCATCTTTTTCTGATAGAAGGGCCATCTCGATCTCCGTTCCTACCCCTGAAGCAGTTCAAAGACCGCCGATGCAGCTCTTGCGCCATCTGCGACTGCGGTGATCACCTGCCTCAGTTCGTTATCTGTTACGTCACCCGCGGCGAAAACGCTCGGGTGAGAGGTATGCACTATGCGTTCGGTTCTGACGGTGCCGTTCGGATTCAGTTCGACGAGGCCCTTGAACGGATCTGTCGCCGGTTTTCTGCCGACATACATGAATACACCATCCGTTCTGATCTCTTTAACGCCATCCGGAGTTTCTACGAGAACACTCTCTACACCGTCTGACCCGTGGATCTCTTTCAGATTCGAGTTCCAGAGCATTTCGCAGTTGCCGCAGGACATCAGCTTCTCGGAA
>JAOZQW010000377.1 GCA_029932015.1 Candidatus Fermentibacteraceae bacterium | reverse complement strand
CACCATAACCTGAGGAGCCGATGATGACTTCATTGTCACCGTCACCGTCAACATCCGCAACCACCGGAGAGGCGTCGAACGAGCAGTCGAACTCCTGGCTCGTCCACAGGATATCGTTCGTTGCCCCCTCTATCAGGTAGAGGATACCCGTGTAGTCACCGCGAGCAGCCTGCTTGCCGAGTATGAATCCTCTGGTTCCCGCAACCAGAACATCAATATCGAGGTCACCGTCAACATCGCACACTGCAGGGGTGCTGATGACGGATACGCCGGGACCGGGTGACCCGAGATTGAGCCTCCACTTCATTCTTCCACGATGCTCGAAGCAGAAGACCGTACGCTCTATCGAAGTAATCCCCGAGTCCGAGGGGACGATGTGCCGGCAGAGTATTACTTCAGTCTTGCCGTCACCATCTACATCCCCAACCGCAGGAGAGGCCAAACTGAAGCCCACAGCGGTGTGTATGGAGTCAACCACAACCCGTACAGGCCAGCCGGGAAGCCTGTTGCCCGCCGCATCCCACGCTATACCGCCGTCAGGAGTGGTGGTGATGATGTCCAGCCCACCGCCGTTGAGATCAGCAATCGCAGGTGTAACACTGGGAGTGAGTGCTGCTGTGGTGTCCCAGCCGCAGTAGCCCGACCAGAGTTCCTGGCCATCATCGTCCAGCAGATGCATCCACTCATCGTTTGAATGAAGCGCTATATCGAGATCACCATCTCCGTCGAGGTCGGCCAGCGCAGGAGATGAATTGAGCCCGGCAGTGAATCCAGCTCCCCAGTCGTAAACAGGCTCCGGCTGGATGCTGAAACCATGGTACAGATCACTGAAACCCAAAAGGATTGAAGACCGGATTCCATCTGACGGATCAGTGAGCCAGTTGCCGTCCGTGTCCTGCCCTTCTATCCGAAGCCTGATCCTTCCTGAATAGCTGCTATCAACCACTACTGACCCGCGCCAGGTGTCCCAGTAAGGCTCAGGATTATATGTACAGAGGGAATCGGTCAGGACCACCGTCAGATCGGTGAACGGTCGCTCATTTCCCCCTGTGACAGTCACGCTGCTGATGTCGACAGGCTCAGTGAAGATTATGGTGACCTCCAGTGTGTCCCCGCGGATACAGTAGTTATCATCCTTGACGATCAGCTTCGCTGGCTTGTAACGGAATCTTTCACCAATACTGACTGGAATCCAGATCGAACGCCAGATCATCCCGGATCCAGAACTCTTTATCTGAACCCGGTGCACTGCCGGATCGAAGTTCGAAAGCTCAACATCCAGCGAGCAGGGATGCGACTGGGTAGTGTCCCAGGCGAACGACTCGACATTGATCCTGTAATGACCGTCAGGATACGCTGCCCGTATCGGATTGGGAGTCGTGCCGCCGTCAACATCAGCATCAGTCTGCCAGCAGTTCTCCTCGATGTTGTCGATATACATCCAGCCCTGGAAGGAGCTGCAGTTGGAGAGACATACCACCTGAGCGTTGTAATCGATATCAGGGACCAGATCTTCCATGAACGGCCACCTGAAGTAATGGAGTCTGTAGAGTATGGAATCAGTCTCTCCGCCAAGCGGACCAGTGAAATCCGCAACATATCGTGCAAACAACTCTTCGGAGCCATCCGGGATCAGGTTGAGAAGGCTCCATCCAAGCCGCTGAGGGTTGACGATGAACTGATTATATGGATCGGGTATCATTCCCACACCACGTAGATCATATCCGTAGAAGAGGTCTACAGCTCCATGAAGCGAATCCTCAGGAACCTGGTGCTGCCAGACATCCTCAGGTGTGGAGGTTGCGGGGCAGGGCCATTTCAAATGACCCATCTGCTCTAGAAAGAAGAGAGTGTCGGCTTCACCATTGAACTGCCAGTCGAAACTATCTGCAGCTGTAGCCTGCGGAACCAGCGAGTCAAGGGGATTGAGGAGGCCGGGGTTCTCAACATCGTACTCCCAATACGAGCGCATGAAATGAAGGTGGGGGTACTCATGAGCATTTGGGTGCATGTCGGCAAGATGATCTGACAAATAAGCAGTATCACCTTCAGATATATTTGGCTCATCGAGGTGCTGATAGGACCAGCCATCCCATGAAGTATATAGTGAATCGCAGATTACTAGGACATATTGATACTCTGTTCTCCCTAGTATTTCATATCGTTCTCTAAACGTCACATACCCATCCCTGACCGATCTAACCGTATTAGAACCGGACGTTGCACAGATATCGATTCCGAAGTGGAAGTTGGCAAAGGAGTCGGAATTCGTACACTCCTCCCACATGCCATTGTAGCTTCCGTACGAATTTAAGAGTTCCCTTGAGTGATTCTGATCCGCAGGATCGTCACCGA
>JAOZQW010000081.1:4462-8830 GCA_029932015.1 Candidatus Fermentibacteraceae bacterium | reverse complement strand
ATGGGACGCACGCCAAGGATAATCGAGAAGCTCAGTCAGATAGATGGTGTGCTCAGGGTTCGAGAAGCCAAGGTGATCAAGCTCATGGACGACTGACGGTTCGATCCGTCCGACCGATAATGAAACACATGTGGAAGAAAACTGCTGACTTCTTCGCTGGAGAACGCTCTTATGAGAGCGTATCCGGCTCAGGGAGGGAGAGATGAAAACCGCAACCAGCCAAAGCAGCTTCAATTACAGGCTCTGGAGGTACGATGGAGCTCCAGGTGAGCTCATACCGCTTCTCCAGTCCGCCCAGGACCATTTCGGATACGTTCCGAGAAGAGCGATCAGCCATATATCAGGCGTCACCGGTATTCCCGAGTCGGATATCTATGGTGTGATCACTTTCTACAGCCAGTTCAGACTGCAGCCGATGGGTAAGTATGTCATCCGCGCCTGCGCGGGGACCGCATGTCATGTATCCGGTGCCAGGATGATCATCGAGACTATCGAGGACGAACTCGGCATAGAAGTCGGTGACACATCAGAGGACGGTCTCTTCACCTTCAATACTGTGGCCTGCATCGGGTGCTGTTCGCTGGCGCCCGTAATAATGATCAATGATGACACTCACGGCCGGCTGACCCCCGCCTCTCTGCGGAAACTCCTCAAGGGTTATCGGAGAAAGATTGGCGAAAGCACCGAGACAGCAGTCGAGGCGGTGGGTGAATGATGCACCAGACGCACACGGACCCCGGTTCGTCAAGGATGGAGCGCTGATATGAAAAAGATCATAGTGGGTATGGGTACCTGCGGTCTCTCCGCCGGTGCCCGTGCCGTATACGACAGACTGGAGGAGCTTGCTGCGGAGACCCCGGGAGTCTGCGAGCTCACCAGGACAGGATGCATAGGGATGTGCTACCGGGAGCCCCTTGTCGAGGTCAGGGATGGTGAGGATCGGGTCATTTTCGGTGAAGTTGATCCCGATGCAGCCAGGACCATCTTCAGGGATCATGTGCTCGGCAATGAACCCGCATCCGGATCAAGTGTGGTGCTCTCGATATCGCCCGACTCCGAGATCGGAGGAGCAGAGGCGGAGTTCATCAGGCTGCAGGAAAGAATAGTTCTCCGCAACTGCGGTAACATCGATCCCGAGTCCATTGAGGACTATGAGGCCGCTGGAGGCTACCAGGGTCTCCGGAAATCTCTTCTGGATATGACCCCTGGGGAGATAATACAGGAGATCAAGGATTCAGGACTCAGAGGTAGAGGCGGGGGAGGCTTCCCAACAGGCCTCAAGTGGTCCTTCACTGCCGGGTACGATTCGGATAAGAAATATGTGATCTGCAACGCGGACGAGGGCGACCCCGGGGCCTTCATGGACCGATCCATACTCGAAGGTGATCCTCACTCAGTTCTTGAGGGGATGATCATCTGCGCCAGGGCTATAGGAGCCTCATTCGGCTATATCTACTGCAGGGCGGAGTACCCTCTGGCCATTTACAGACTCGAGATAGCCCTCGCTGCCGCACGGAAGAAGGGTTACCTCGGAGAGGATATACTCGGTTCCGGCTTCGATTTTGACATGAAGATCAAACAGGGCGCCGGAGCTTTTGTCTGCGGCGAAGAGACCGCCCTTATCGCCTCCATCGAGGGACAGAGGGGAATGCCGCGGATCAGACCGCCTTTCCCTGCCGAGAAGGGCTTATGGCGGAAGCCGACCAACAACAATAATGTCGAGACCTACTCCAATATTCCATGGATAGTCATCAACAGAGCATCTGCCTACAAGGCATTCGGCACTGAGAAGAGCCCGGGGACGAAGGTCTTCGCTCTTGCCGGGAAAGTCGTACATGGTGGACTCGCTGAGGTGTCGATGGGCACAACGATAGAGGATCTCGTTTTCAGGATCGGCGGCGGTATCAAGGAGGGCAGGGAGTTCAAGGCTGTGCAGATGGGCGGCCCCTCCGGTGGATGCATCCCTGCCAGCCTGAAGCATACGCCAGTGGATTTTGAGTCCATCCCCGCGACTGGAGCCATCATGGGTTCTGGTGGAATGGTGGTCATGGACGAGACCACCTGCATGGTGGAGATAGCCAGATTCTTCCTGGACTTCACCCAGAGTGAATCCTGCGGCAAGTGTACATTCTGCAGGATCGGGACACTTCGAATGCTGGAGATCCTTGAGAGGATCACCAGAGGCGAAGGCATTCCCGAAGACATTGCGAAACTGGAGAAACTCTCTGTTCAGATCAAGGAGGCCAGTCTCTGCGGTCTGGGTCAGACAGCTCCAAATCCGGTGCAGACCACCCTCAAATACTACCTTGACGAATACATGGCGCACATCGATGACCAGAAATGCCCGGCTGGCGGGTGTCTGGCTCTTGTTGAGTTCAGCATTGACGCTTCGAAGTGTATCGGGTGTACGCTCTGCGCCAAGGCATGTCCTGTCGATGCGATCGAGGGCAAGGTAAAAGAGGTTCATACAATTGATACGAACATCTGCGTAAAGTGCGGCAAGTGCATAAGCAGCTGCAACTTTGGCGCTGTGATCACAAGGTAGGGGCCGTCATGGATAAAATCACACTGAAGATCAACGGTCAGGAAGTGAAGGCTGCTCCCGGACAGACCATCCTCGAAGTGGTCAGGGAGAATGGACTGGATGATATCCCCACCCTCTGCCACTCTCCGGAGCTTGAGCCCTACGGCTCATGTTTCGTATGTGTTGTGGAAGTGAAGGGGAAATGGAACCTCGTTCCATCCTGTGCAACCAGGATCACCGAGGGCATGGAGGTCACCACCAGGAACGAGCGGATAGTCGACTCAAGGAAGACCGCCTTCGAACTGCTTCTTTCCAATCATTACGCCGACTGCGTCTCCCCCTGCATGGAGGGATGTCCCGCCGGCGTTGACGCGCAGGGCTATATCGCGCTTTCCGCAATGGGTGAATACAGGGCCGCAGTAGACCTCATCCGTGAGAAGAACCCGCTTCCAGCCGTCTGCGGAAGGGTCTGCGTACGCAAGTGCGAGGATGAATGCCGTAGAATGGATGTAGACGCTCCTGTAGCCATCAATAACATCAAGAGGTTCCTTACCGATTCCCCGGAGGCATATGCGACTCTACCGGTCTGTGCTCCCGACACGGGTAAGACCGTTGGAATAGTCGGAGCCGGCCCGGCTGGTCTCACTGCTGCCTGGTTCCTGGGCAGGAACGGCATAAAAACGGTCCTTTACGAAGCCATGGATAGAGCCGGAGGCATGATCAGGTACGGTATCCCTGAATACAGGCTTCCAGACGATGTGCTTGATCGCGAGATCGACTACATCAGGCAGGTCGGGGCAGATATCCGCTGTGGAATCCGCATTGGGGTCGATATCAGTCTTGATGAGTTGAGAAAGAAACACGATGCTGTCTTCATCGGTGCGGGTGCCTGGACAGGGAAGCCGATGAGGGTTGAAGGCGAGTTCGACACAGAGGGTGTCGTGACAGGCGCCGACTTCCTTCCCGAGAAAGTGATCGACCCGCAGCCGCTAAGTGGTACTGTTGTTGTGGTCGGCGGCGGCAACACAGCTATGGATGCTGCCAGAACCGCCTGGAGACTGGATGCTGACAAGGTGATCGTCCTCTACAGGAGGACCCGTGCCGAGATGCCTGCCGATGAAATGGAGATAGTCGACTGTCTCGAAGAGGGTGTCGAAATAATGGAGCTGGCAGCTCCCATCGGCATCGTTCGGGAGGGCGGCAGACTCACGGCTCTCACATGCATCAGAATGAAACTGGGCGAACCGGATGATTCCGGCCGAAGGAGACCCGTTCCGATGGAGGGCTCCGAGTTCGACCTCCCGTGCGATCTCGTCATATCCGCCATTGGGCAGAACACCGTTCTTGACGGTCTTGTCGAGACCGATACAGGCGGTATCGATCTTACTCGCTGGAACACCTACATCGTCGATCCCGTTCTGATGACCACGAACATCGAGGGAGTCTTTGCAGGGGGAGATGCCGCTGACGACGGACCTACCGTTGTGATTGACGCCATAAGAGACGGTCAGAGGGCCGCCGTAGCGATAGCTGCATGGTTGGCCGATGAGGATGTCAAGCCCAGTCCCTTCATCGTGGCAAAGGCGTTCTGGTCCCGTCCGGGACAGGCTGAACTCGGTGATGTGAAGGAGTCCCCCAGACATGAGGTACACCTCATCGATGTGGAGGAGAGACGCAGCAGTTTTGTGGAAGTCTCCAATGGTTTCGAACCGGAGGACAACGATCACGAGTGCGACAGGTGTCTATCCTGCGGCTGCGTGAGGTTTGATGACTGCGATCTGAGACTGTACGGAGAAGAGTACGGCGTCGACATGGAGTACTTCAAAGGTCATGTCCGTAAGCAC
>JAOZQW010000081.1:2627-4452 GCA_029932015.1 Candidatus Fermentibacteraceae bacterium | reverse complement strand
GACAGGCACCCGTACATCTCATATGACCCGAACAAGTGTGTGCTCTGTGCAAGATGCATCAGAACCTGTGCAAGGGTTCTGCCCGTATCGGCTCTCGGTCTCGTTGGTCGGGGATTCCGTACAGAGATGCGACCGGCCATGAATGACCCGCTTGTAGAGACCAGCTGCGTCAGCTGCGGCAACTGCGTGGATTCCTGTCCAACAGGGGCGCTAACCGTGAAGTATTCCTTCCCTGGCAGAGCATGCCTGCATACGCACGATGTACCCACCCACTGCGGGTTCTGTTCAGTGGGGTGCGGACTCACTATCAGGAGTTTCGGGGACGGAAGGTATTTCGCCACTTCTACAGGCGTCCCCGGTGATTACCTCTGCAGATACGGCAGGTTCGGTCAGGAGCTGTTCATCAAGAGCGACAGGATACGGAAACCTGTATTACGAGAGCAGAACTCCTATACGGAAACGAGTATGGAGAATGCCGCCGCATCGGTTATCGACTCACTGAGATCGATCGCGGCTGAGCATGGCCCCTCGAGTGTAGCCGTATTCATCTCACCTGAACTCACCAATGAGGAGATGTACCTGGCGGGAAGGATAGCCCGAGAGGGTCTTGGAACGAATAATATAGGCTCCCTTGCACTTGCTTCCAGCGGAGGAGTATCCGGTGAACTGGATGATATCCTGGGTTTCACTGCTTCAACCGCTGACAGGAGCTGTCTGGCAGATGCCGATTTGATCATCTGCAACAACACCGGTATGGAGTCTGATCACCTGGTTCTCGCTGTGGATGTCATACAGGCTGTGAAGGGCGGGGCCAGGCTGATCGTGGCCAATTCCACTCTCGATACGACCGACCAGCTCCTCTCTACACTCGCCGTTGATCCCATGAGGGGCAGAGCCTCCACTTTCTGGAGCGCTGTAATGAGAGAGCTTTCAGATACCGGCACTATAAGCGCCGATGCCATCCTTGCGGGTGGGATATCCATCATGGAGGCGTCCGCTTTCTCTGGAGTCGATACTGAGGATATCAGGAAGGCTGCTGAGCTGATAGCGGCTTCCAAACGCCCGGTCATCATTCATAGTCCCGATAGACCCCAGGATGCGTCTGAGGGTTGTATGAGGGTACTCGCCGACATGGCGATCCTCCTGCGGGAGAATTCCATAGAGGCGGAGCTACTCCTTCCGAGGTTGATCGCGAACAGCGCGGGGCTGGAGGTCTGCGGTGCTGATCCCGCCTTCCTTGCAGGAAGGCTCGCATCACCTGCTGATCTTCCGGGAGCGAGAAATCTTCAGGAGCTCAGGAGTCTTCTTGAGGATGGTTCGATTAGGGGCGCACTCATTATCGGAGAAGATCCTCTGGAGTACAACAGAACCGGATCCTGGTTCAGAAACACTGACTTCATTGCGGCAGTTGACTGGACCCCCACGGAGACCACACGTGCGGCGGATGTCGTCCTTCCGGGTGCTACATTCCTCGAGACTACCGGGACAAGATGCAACTTCGAGGGCCGCCTGCTGAACTTTGATGCTTCGGTCCATCCTCCTTCAGGGATGTCGGACACCGAAGTGCTCTCCGCTCTGGCTGCCTCCGCAGAGATCGAGGTGCCCGGTGCAGGGAGCAACCTCACCGCGGAGCTGGATGGAGCAGTCAGGAAAGCCCTTGGTCAGCTTACAGGCTTCTACTGGAACACGGGTGAGGAGCGGGGCTGGGATGGGACTGGAACTCCGGTTGTCGTTAAACCGGGATTGAAGGCCATCTCCATCCTGCCTCCACTGACGCACGGTCAGAAGTACAGGAAAGAGATCCGTGAGGTCGGGACCGAGAGGT
>JAOZQW010000081.1:0-2527 GCA_029932015.1 Candidatus Fermentibacteraceae bacterium | reverse complement strand
CTGACGCACGGTCAGAAGTACAGGAAAGAGATCCGTGAGGTCGGGACCGAGAGGTTCCGCGTCAGATAGCCAACAGGGGACGGACGGGATCACCCCGTTCGTCCCCTCAGCCCCAGGGATATGCTCAGCCTTTCCAAAGCTTCCTGCTTATGTATCTTTAAGGACATAATGCCAATTATGTGCTAACGCATTCATTCAGTTAGGAGCGGGTATGATCCGTCTGGAAGACCTCTACTCGTTCATTGAGAGCAGTTTCGATTTTCTGCTTGTAGCCGACGGCAATGAGAATATCCTGCACATCAGCCCCCTTCTTCTGAGGACACTCTCCAGAGATCCGCAGGAGGAGCAGGGTGGTCATCTCTCTGATGTACTCGAGGATGAATCCCTCACATCCTTCAGGAAGGCCATGAAGAGGGCTGCCGAGGGCTCCAGAGGTGTAGTAGCCGTCTGTACAGGGAGGATGGAGAAATCCATTCCCATCCCTATGAAGGTTGGCTACATCGAGAGCGTCAGCGGTGGGACGAACCTGTTCTTCGGTACCCAGGTCGATGGTCTCCGGAAGATGGATGACTGGGAGCGTGAGGAGAGGATCAAGGAGCTATCCTGCCTCTACTCGGTCGCGGAGTGGATAGAGGTCTCTCAGTCGATCAGTACGTTCTTCACGAGGCTGCCAGAGTATCTCTCCAGGGGAGTTCGATATCCCGAAGAGGCGGTGGTCTATTCTCTCTACCAGGGGATCGAATACGGTCAGGAGCCTGCAGGAGAGGACTTCATCTCAGTCTTACTTGTGATCAACGATCAGACTCTCGGTGAAATACGGGTGGGCTACATCAGTGGCGCACACGAACTGCTGCCGGAAGAGCAGAAGATGCTGAATGAGATAGGCCGAATGCTCAGTATTGCACTTGAGCGCAAGGAACTCTCCGAGCGTATGACCCTCAAGCAGGGCGAGGAGGAGGAGTTCGCAAGGAAGCTCAGGGAGCTGGAGTCCGAGGTACAGGAGAGGCAGGTGGAGCTCGACAGGCAGGAGCAGAAGCTAAGTACTGCTGATTCCTATCTCAACAGGGTCAACAGGAGCTGGGACGAGGCGAGCCGCAGGCTCGAGACGATGTTCAAGGCCATTCCGGACGAGGTAATGCTGATCGATCTCAACCGGAATGTCGTAATGAGCAATCAGGAGAGTACTGAAACAGGAGATAAGTGCTACAGGACCTATTTCAACAGGGACACCCCCTGCATAAACTGCCGTCTTGCCAGGATCAAGAAGGATGGGACTCCGATAACCACCACCATCCGGGACGAAGACAGGTTTCTTGAGGTCCACGCGCTGCCGGTCTACAACGAGGACGAGCAGGTCGATGGCATACTGGAGTTCTACAGGGATATCACACTGGAGAAGACCTACGAGCAGCAGCTGCAGCAGGCGGACAAGCTCGCATCACTTGGACAGCTTGTCAGTGGTATCGGCCATGAGATAAACAATCCGAATCAGTTCATTCGGGGCAACATAAAGATCGTCCGCCAGGCTCTCGAGGACATGCTCCCGATCGTTGATGAGTACCAGAAAACACACCCCGAACTCAAGGTTGCAAGGCTAAAATACGATTTCTTCCGCGAGCATATCATGACACTCGTAGACGACATGTCCCATGGCTCAGAGAGGATCAAGGGCATAGTTGAGGGGCTGCGGGGTTTTGCGAGGAAGGATGACGGGCTGCTGATTGACATGGTTGATGTGAATACACTCATTCAGGCAACCGCCAGGCTTGTTCAGAACGAAGTGCACAAGCACGCAGAGATCGAGATGGACCTCGGTGAAGGTGTCAGGCCATTCACCGGCAATTCACAGAAGATCGAGCAGGTGCTGGTGAATCTAATAGTGAATGCATCCCAGGCAATCCCCGATGACAGGAAAGGGCTTATAACCGTCCTGACCAGGGTGGAAGGAGACTCGATCCGGATTGAGGTGAAGGATAATGGCAAGGGGATGGATGAGAAGACGATGAAATCCATTTTTGATCCATTCTTCACGACCAAAAGAGCCAAGGGGGGAACTGGACTTGGACTAGCCATAGCCTACCGGATAATTGAGGAGCATGGCGGAACCATCTCTGTAAGCAGCAGACTCGGGGAGGGAACCTTGTTCACCATCAGAGTACCCGCCCCCGTTATCGATGAGCAGAGGGAGGTGAATCGATGAAGCGTATCCTCATAGTAGATGACGATGTTGCAGTGACCAATTACTTCATGGTCTTCCTCATGCAGACCGACCTGTTCGACCCAACTGTTGTGAACGACTCAAGAGATGTCGAGGATCTGCTGGGAGCAGAGCACTATGATGTGATCATGCTGGATCTGGACATGCCAAATGTCAACGGCATGGATATTCTCAGGATGATGAATGCCAGAGATAATCATACTCCCGTCGTTATCCTGACCGGCGTGAGCGATGTAGAACTGGCCGTTAAATCAATGAAGCGCGGAGCATTCGATTATCTCACAAAGCCAGTCGATGACGAGCAGCTGC
>JAOZQW010000376.1 GCA_029932015.1 Candidatus Fermentibacteraceae bacterium | reverse complement strand
GAAGCTCTGTCATCTGTATGGTGCCATTGGAGGGAGCCGTGCCGCAGCTCACGATAAGCATATCGGCTGAAACCTTTCCAGGACCCTCATGGGATTCGAAGGGCACTGAGACCGGAACTCCCACTCCTCCGCCGGTCGCTGCCGGTGGAACCGAGCAGACATGAATATCCTCATCGAGCTCAGTCCATCCTGAATGATAAGGATCTTCCAGCGGATCTGGGGAATAGGAGGCGTCAAGAAGCAGAGTGAGCTTGATCTCTGGGAGCTTACTGCGGAAGTAGTGAACGAACTTCAGGGAGTACAGTGTATTCAGTACTGAAGGCTCCATATCAAAAGGATGGACGAGTATGACCGCGCTGGATGGAGTACAGCCGTCCTCCGTTACGAGATCACCCTCGGTGGGTCCGTTGGAAGCGTACATTCTCTCGAACTCCGGAGCGGTCAGTATGCGGGGACGCTCCCGAGTGGGGATGTCCTCCAGCCAGTCCGGCGTAATGGTTCTATAACCCGTTGCCAGGATAATATGCGAGACATTCAGTTCGATCTCGGAATCCTGCTGGTCGTATTCAAGTGCTTCAAAGACACACGAGTCAGCGCAGATGGAGCAGTTCTCCCCGGCGGTATAGCGAGGGCAGTGTTCCGTATCGATCCATGGTACATTCGGGAGAGCCCCTGCGCATGGAACGGAGATGGCCTTTCTTTCTGATCTGAACTCCTCGAAGTCGTTCGGGAGTGTGACCGGGCAGGCGTTCCAGCACTCACCGCATCCGATGCATGCCACCGGATCGACCATTCCTGCCTTCTCGACAGTCCTTACACTGAAGGCTCCCTCCCTGCCCTTGACCTCAATCACCTCTGACAGGAGATGCAGGCTGATAAGGTCACTGGAGAGCACCTCCTGCTGCATCGGGGAGAGCATGCAGGTAGCGCATTCCATGGCTGGGAAGACATCTTCCGATCTGATCAGTCTCCCGCCGATAATAGAGGAGTTCTCTATCAGGTGGACTCTCCTGCCGGCTTCGGACAGCAGGAGAGATGCCTTCATTCCGGCCAGTCCTCCTCCAATAACGAGAACCTCTTCAGCAGTTTTCACTACAGCAGGGTCTCCTTCGCTGTCGGATTCGGACCAAGAGCCTTAATCTCATCCGTGAATTCGGTGACCACATCACGAAAGCGAGCTCCCTCGGAGGCGGAAACCCAGGAGAGCCGGAGTCTTTCGGCTTCCAACCCCAGACTCTCAACAACCCTCTTTAGAACGGCGAATCGCCTTCTGGCGAAGTAATTCCCCTTGTCGTAGTGACAGTCCCCCGGATGACAGCCGGCTATGAGGACGCCATCTGCCCCTCTGAGAAATGCGTCTGTCACCATTTCAGGATCGACCCTGCTCGAGCACATGACCCTGACAGGTATCAGGGATGGAGGTATTTCGAGTCTGCTGGTTCCCGCCAGATCGGCGCCCGCATATGAGCACCAGTTGCATAGGAAACCTATTATTCTGGGTTCAAAATCTCCGGTATTCTGCTCCATTTAGACCGTGTCTCCTCAGAACTGGATCTGTGCGGAGAAGGCTCCGGTGCCGTCATCGGCGCAGACAAGGAGAATTTTCCCGGTTCTCTCACACCAGGCTTTTATATCGTCAGGGAAGGATGGGCAGTCCGCCTGGACCTCGAGGAGCTCTCCCTCTGATATCTGCTTGGCCAGGATAGCGATCTTGAGTATCGGCTGTGGGCACTTGAGCCCTCTTGTGTCGAGCGTCTGAGCCATTTCAATCTCCTGTCAGAAAGAAAAGGTGTTGGTGGCGTCGCTGATTGCGGCCATGAAAGAAGTTGCTCCCGCTATCTCGATGTCGTCCCTCAATTCCTCAGCGGTGACATCCTTCGCTTCAAGCGCAAGCTCGCAAAGCATCATTCTTCCACCGAGGGCCATAACGCCTTCGAGGAGGTTTGCCATCGGAGGCATTCCCTTACCTGTGATACCTTCGAGTGCACCGGGCATGAGGACGGGAACGGCTGCCGGTGTGAAGAAAAGGATAACATCGTCACCCGCCGCGGCGGCGGATGAAGCAAGAATGAACGCGGGGTACACATTGGAATTCTCACTGCCGTTGACCACGAGTGCTACTTTTCCCATTGCATGTTCCTTTCTTTAAAGATCACTGGTTGCAGCGGGACCGCTCAGTCCTCGCCATGGGTTCTGTCGGTCGATTGCCTGCTTTTCAGTCGTTCGGTAAGCGCTGTCTGGAAACGCTTCTTCGTCTCTTCGAGATCAGCTTCGGGCCACTCGAAAGAAAGTGTTTCCAGTATTGATTTGATCTGGTCAGGTCGAGACAGGTAATAGCACTGGTATGAGCCGTCCCTGTTTG
>JAOZQW010000375.1:1384-2366 GCA_029932015.1 Candidatus Fermentibacteraceae bacterium | reverse complement strand
CTGCTGCCAGCCGACCGCCTGTAAGCTGCAGAATCCTCCTCGATTCATTCGAGGGTCCTCTGGACCTGCTGCTCTACCTGATAAGAAGGGATGAACTCGATATAACCGAGATTCCCGTCTCCCATGTTGCTGATCAGTACCTGAAGTATATCAGAGATGCCAAAAACCTGAATATTAATGTTGCAAGCGAATATCTTGTCATGGCTGCCACTCTTACAAGTATCAAGAGTCGTTCTCTTCTTCCCACGCATCGCTATGGTGACGAGGACCCTGAGGACCCCGTGGCTGAACTTCGACGTCAGCTGATTCTCTATCGCGCATTCAGGGAGATAGCCAGGGAACTGCAGCAGAGCGAGGATACCTGGAGAGATATCTACATTTCACGCGGAGAGAGGGAACGCTGGTCTGATGACAGGATGGAGGTGGAGCCAGGTCAGGCGACCCTGCTCGATCTTCTTCGCGCCCTCGAGAGCCTCTCTGAAGAGAGTGATGAGACTCTCCCGGGTCAGACCATTCAGCGAAGGCAGCTGACGATAACCGAGTGCATCGACTCACTGGAGAGAGCCATACTGCCGGGAAGGTCCGTATCCTTCAGAACTGTCCTGGGCAGGAATCCATCCCGCAATCTGGTAATATCATATTTTGTTACCCTTCTTGAACTGATGAAACGCGGCTGGATAGCCTGCAGACAGGCCTATCCGTTCGCTGAGATAACACTTGAACGCACCGAGAGGTGGACTCTTGATTCTTGACAGACTTTCGCGAGAGATCGAAGCACTGGTGTTCGCCTCTGACTCACCATTGACAATAAGTGAGCTATGCGAACTCACTGGCAGCGGTGAGGACTCTGTGGAGCAGGCGCTGCAGCGAATAGAGGTTTCATTCAGTGAGCAGCAGCACGCTCTGAACATCGTCGAGGTGGCAGGAGGTTACCGGCTGGCAACTGAGGAGGAATTCGGCCCTGTCCTCTCGCAGCTCTTTG
>JAOZQW010000375.1:0-1374 GCA_029932015.1 Candidatus Fermentibacteraceae bacterium | reverse complement strand
CCCGGTAAGCTCTCCAGGGCTGCACTTGAAACTCTCGCCGTCGTTGCTTACAGCCAGCCCTGTACAAGGACAGCCATCGACTCTGTCAGAGGGGTCAATTGCGACAGTGCAATACGAACTCTCCTGGAACGCGACATGATCCGGATAAGCGGAAGAAGGGAGACCCCGGGCAGACCTCTTCTTTACTCCACAACCTCTGTTTTCCTGGAGTACTTCGGACTTGCCGACATCGATCATCTCCCCAGGGTTGAGGAGATAACAGAGCTTCTCGGAATGAGCTCTTCAGAACTCGAGGAAAGAGATCTCTTCGGCGGAGCCCCGCAGGAGCCTGATCCAGGTGAATAATAAAGGTACTGAAGAGGAGAGCCGGGGTATACGTCTGAACCGGTACATGGCCAGGGCAGGCATCGCGTCCAGGCGTGAGTGCGATAGAATTATTGCCCGTGGCGTGGTCTTCATCAACGGATCGAGGGTCACTACGGCTGGAGCAAGAGTACTCCCCGGGGACAGTGTAAGATACCAGGGGGAAGCTGTCAGACCTCTCGACCATGTCACTGCCGTTCTCAATAAGCCTATCGGATATGAGACTACGCTCGCTGAAGGCCCCCGCAGAACGATCCTCGATCTTATAAGGGATCTGCCAAATGGGACCGTTCCGGTTGGAAGACTTGATATCAATACTGGTGGACTCCTTATCCTGAGCGGAGATGGAGTACTCGTGCACAGACTCACACATCCGTCATGGGGTGTAGAGCGGGAATACAGGCTTCACCTGCAGGTCGAAGCAGCTCCAGAACTGCTGAAAAGGCTGACTAAGGGCGCCGTCATCGGCAGGGGGGAGACCTCTGTTCCTCTCTCCGTGCGGAAGAGTGGAGGCAGAAGCATCGACGTCGTCCTCGGCACTGGACGCAACAGGGAAGTACGCAGGCTTGCTGAAGCCTGCTCTGTTCCTCTTTCCGGTCTGGAGAGGATCAGATACGGATCTATTTCCATCGGCACACTTCCCAGAGGATCTCTCAGGATACTGACTAAAACTGAACTCAGGGGGCTGCGCAGACTTGTGAAGCTGTGATCAACGACGTATGCCCTTGACGGACAAGCCAATGATGCAGATAGTTGCTGCCACTATGAACGAAAGGGTGTGATTTTGTCTGGCTGAAGTGATCGCAATAGACGGACCAGCAGCGTCCGGGAAGAGCACAACCGCACGTCGAGTGGCGGAAAGGCTCGGATTCTCCTACCTTGATACCGGGGCGATGTACCGCGCCTCGGCTCTTTTGTCCCTGAGATCTTCCATCCCGCTAACAGATATTGATAGGATCGCGGCTGCCATCCGCACGCATTCCATCGATGTAGTGGATGGTTCTGTGCTAA
>JAOZQW010000374.1:344-2372 GCA_029932015.1 Candidatus Fermentibacteraceae bacterium | reverse complement strand
TTTCCGGGCAGCGTAAATATCCATATCACCATCTTCAGCCCATGTGACATAGCCATATGCGCTGGAACCAATATCAGTATCAATATCGGCGTAGGTGGCGTTTCCGCTCACCTGCTCCCATGTAACACTTGAGCCATTCGCCTTCACTCTCCTGGTCCATAGGTTGTTGACACTGCCGCTCTCATTCCAGATACCAAGCATGAGGATCCAGGTGTTACCGCCATGATGACCAACAGCAATGCGCGGATTGCTGACTTCACCATCAGTGTTGTTTGAATACATGAAGAAACTCCATGTAGCTCCACCATCGGTAGACTTGTAGACGATCAGGCTGTCATTGGTAGCATGGTCAGTATCGAGGATGGCGTAGAGGTCACCTGTAATGTCATCCGTATCGAAATCCACTCCTGATCCGACCTTCCCCGGATAGATCAGGACATCATCGTCCCAGTCCCATAGGGGGCTGGAGAGGACCGGGTCATCATCGGCATTATATGCCAGAGCTCGCTCCACAGGTGTGGAGTACTCCATAAATGAGGACGGGTCGTTCACATCTGCCAGTGTAGTGAGATCGAGCGGCGGGAAGTACTCACCGTACTCAATGCCATTGGGCAGGTCGAGTTCGATCGAACTGACCGGTGTTGCGCTGTTGTCCTCCATCGGGCCAACATCCAAAGTTTCTCCGTGCGGCACAACGGCAAATGCAGCTGCTGTGCAGATCAGGATCATGATAGAAAGAACATTTCGCATAACGCACTCCTTCCAGTATTTCTCAATTCAGAACATCCATCGAACAGGCTTGAATCCCCCTTAATCAGTTTGCCTTGTTGATTAATACCCTGACAGCGTTATGACTGTCAATAGATTTGCGAATTCACAGGCAATTCAGGAATTTGATTATGGGAGCTCCTGTATGAGAGCAGTTAGGCAATTCTATTCGCAGATGCTAATTGAAGCACCCACTGAAGCATGAGGCTTCAGTGGGGCTTGAGTGACCGGATTCCAGTCGAGATATCCTCAATCGCTAAGCAGCGGTGTTCCCTTTGTCCGATCCCTGTCACCAGTCATCAATGACACGATGATGAGTACCGCGAAGCTGAGCGGGATGGATACAATGCCGGGATTGTCCAGTGGGAAAGGTGCCGCTGAAGCTTCAAGACCGTATCGCATGAACATGCTTGGAGAGAGAAGGATGAGACCGACTGCCGATATGATACCCGCTGTGACAGATGCAGTTATGCCTTTAGCAGTGGTCTTCTTCCAGAAGAGCAGCATAAGTATCGAGGGGAGATTGGCGGAGGCTGCAATTGCAAAAGCAAGTCCCACAAGGTAAGCCACATTCATACCCTTGAAGGCAATTCCCAGTAGAATTGCGATGATGCCTGTCCCGACCGCTGCAAGCTTGCCAGCGATGACTTTCTTGTGATCACTCAGCTTCTTTCCCAGGAAAGTATCTATGAAATCATGGGCTACCGCTCCCGATGAGGCGACAATGAGACCGCTAACGGTCCCCAGGACAGTCGCGAAAGCGATAGCGGAAATGACGGCGAACATCAGGGTGCCGAATGACTGTGCAAGGAGAGGCGCGGACATATTCGAACTCTCAACATCAAGGACACCGCTTATCATGGCGCCCAGCCCCATATAGAGAGTAAGAATGTAGAAGAAACCGATGGCAGCGATTGCAACGATAGTTGACTTCCTTGCATCCGCAGGTGTTGGAACCGTGTAATACCTGATGAGCACATGCGGGAGTGCAGCGGTACCGAAGAAGAGAGCAAGCATCAGGGATATGAAGTTCATCTTGTCAGCAAAGCTGGAGCCCTCATCTATGTGAAACTTCAGACCAGGGCTGAGTATCTCGTTGCCGGGAGTGATCTCCTGGTACCAGATACGGACCCTCTCATCGCCGAAAGTAAATACGTCAGAGATGAATCTGACCACTTCACTCTCCTGGATGACCGCCAGGAAGCTGATGGCATTAAGACCGCTGACACCCTCAACCTGCTCTCCATTGACCGTTACCTC
>JAOZQW010000374.1:0-315 GCA_029932015.1 Candidatus Fermentibacteraceae bacterium | reverse complement strand
AGAGATGCTCATCCTTTGGTGCACCGTTGTACAGGACGGTCCCATCAGCAAGGGTAACTATGCTGAGGGCTTCTGTGAGTGTACTTGTTTCCGCATCGAGATTCCACCAGCTGCTGATGCCATCTCTGTTCAATTTTACGAAATGGTGTCCGTTATCGGCGTACTCCCCCTCAACGACATAGGAGGGATCACTCACAGCACTAACGGAACCGGCGCTCAGTTCTGCCTGCAGGGTGATGAATTCGTGGTAGTTTCCGGATGGTTCATCGTGCACTCCCCTCCCAACTACGAGGAGGACAAGAATAGTGGAGAAGT
>JAOZQW010000373.1 GCA_029932015.1 Candidatus Fermentibacteraceae bacterium | reverse complement strand
ACAAGTGAACTGGATGCATAGACAACGAGTCCTCCGGACGCATCGAGGACAAGGTCATATCCCTCTTCCTGGCTGATCTCAAGAACAGCTTCGTTGATGGCAGCGACGATGGGGGAAACAAGCTGCTCATTTCGACTCTCGACCAGGCCACCGGGACCGAATGTCGTTTCAAGGAATATCTGAAGGGCTTCCATCTTCGAGTCCAGAAGAGTCTCCCGCTCCCTGCGTCTGTCCGGGCTCATGACCATGGTGTAATCCAGATCAGCTCGGATATCGTCGATCTCCTCCTGGAGTGAATCGGCGTGGGTCTCCCATATCTCGATCTCGGCTCGAAGAAGCTCAGTAGCGTCGCTAACATCACCAAGTGATTCGAAGATGCGCTCTGAATCAATTACGACTATGCCCTCGGCACTGGCGGCACTGAGAACGGCGAGCAGGATCAGCAGCATTAGTCTCATCTGACTGCCCCCTTTTTCATGTAACGCTGCATCAGGGGTAAGCCCTGCCGCAGTCAATACATCAGACTGTATCAGAATGTTGTCCCAAACTGGAAATGCGGTTCCCATCCTCTGTCTGGTCCATCAAATCCATATGCATAATCGAACCCGAGAATGCCCAGCATAGGAACCTCAAGCCGTATCCCCAGTCCAAGCCCCCTGTTAAGATCGCTGAAATCACTGGAAGACCAGGAATCCCAGGTGTTCCCCGCATCTGCAAAGACCGCAAGCTGGAGCTGGTCGATCACCCTGCACCTGTACTCAGCGCTCAGGATAAGCATGGACCTTCCCCCCACGGTATCGTAGCCTCGGACAGCTCCGATAGACCGGGAGGAGTAACCTCTGACTCCGTAGAATCCTGTTCCGCCAAGCTCGAACATCTCATATGCGGGTGGTTCCCTTCCCGCAAGTGATGTGACCATCCCCGCTCTGGCCCTGAGGAAGAAGATGAAACGCCAGAATGACGGCACGTACCAGCTACTGTCGATCAGGTACTTCTGATAGCCGATGTCACCTCCCAGCGCACCCCCGGCAAATTCGGCTGTCAGACTGTTGAGTGAACCTGTGGAAGCAAATACCTGCCGATCTCTGCTGTCCCTCGCGAAGTTGAGTCTGACCGAACTGGTCCATCTCGGCCAGTCCTCGTCCCGGAGTGAGTAGAAGAAACTTGTTGAATCACTGGTGATATTTGTGACATTCACCTTTTCTAGCATGTACCTCACGGAAGCAGACGAGTAGTCGACCCATGGGAGAACTCTTCCAACAGAGATGGCTCCACCCGTCCTCCGCCGGTCATACTCGCTGTAATTTGAGGTTGTATGGAATAGCTCCCCGCCTAGTGAAAGCGGTGTATCCATCATCCAGGGCTCTGTGAAGCTGATCTGAATGTCCTGTTTTGTCTTTGAGAACTGGTAATTCAACCCCAGGTTCTGGCCCCTGCCAAACAGATTGGTCTCACCGAGCTCAATGAAGCCGCTGAAACCGTCGGAACCTCCATATGCTGCTCCTATGCCTGCCTTACCTGTGGTCTTCTCGACGACATCAAATACCAGATCGACATCCGGTGAACCCTCGATATACCTGAAGTCAACCATTACATCCTGGAAATAGTTGGTATAAAATATGTTGCGATAGCTTCTCATCAGTGCTGACCGCTGGAAGAGATCACCCGGATACATGGATATCTCACGACGGATAACGTTATCCAGTGTGCGATTATTCCCTGTGATATCAACCCTGCGAATATGGGCGCGCTCACCTTCGGTGACCTCGAAACGAACGGCAAGTGTGTAGGGTTCATCTCCCTCATGGATCACTGGTTCTACCGAGGCGTAGAAGTATCCTCTCTCCTGGAACAGCTCGTAAAGAACCATGAGTGATTCCTCGAGCTCCTCCTGATCGTACTCGTCGCCCTGTTCAAACCCCATTGCGCGGAGGAGTATTGAATCCGAATACGCCTCATTTCCTGTAAACTCGACCCCACCGAAACTGAAATGATCACCTTCTTCAAGAGTTATCTCAAATCGGAGATGACGTCCATCATCGAGCATCGAGCGCTCAACACCCTCGATCCTCGCCTCTGGATATCCGTGGTTGTGGTAGTAAGCCTCAACCTTTTCGAGATCGGCCTGGAAATCGCTCTCCCTGAATCTTCCCGACCGCCAGAAGGAATCCTGACGGGTATCCATCTGCCCCCTGAGCTTTCCGTCATCGAAGACAGAGTTGCCTAGAAATTCTATCTCCCCTACCCTGATATCGGGTCCCTCAACGCACTGGAAGACCAGAACACCCCGGTTCCCTGCGTCCGGCTCAGACCAGACAGGAGTGACTTCGGCGGAATGCCTGTGCTTCTCCGCATACATCTCAAGGAGGATCT
>JAOZQW010000372.1 GCA_029932015.1 Candidatus Fermentibacteraceae bacterium | reverse complement strand
TATCAGGACTTTGCACATAGATCGGCGTTCCCTGTCATTCATGGAAGCTCTGTCGATCAATGACAGTATCGACTAGTATTTTCACCCGTGTACGGCGATGCTGATGGCGCACACAAGAAGGATCGCACATAACGCAAGCAGGATTTTCGATACTATGATATCACCTTCAACTACTCCTCAGGTGTCAGAGGTTCCGTCAGTATCCCCTAGCATCTTATAATTAGCTGATACGCAGCAAGATGGCAAGTGCACATCGATGCAGTAACTTCAATATGCAATCAGTTTCGATTGCTCAGATATGAAGAAGAGTCAGGAGAGGCTTCAAGTCAACCAGCAGTATCAGTCGCACAGTAGCGTAACCACTGTCGAGACTTCACCTCCCGATACGCGATAGACTCCAACGGGCAGCCTCTCACCTGAAGAGTCAGTTCCATCCCAGAAACCCCTGCTCCCCGAAACCGGGACCATTGTCACCATTCTGCCGGCAACATCGAAGACCTGGAGCACGGAGGGCGAGAATCCCTCAACGATGAACTGAACACTCCCCATGACTGGATTGCACGAGGCAGTGATCAAAGGTGATGAAACCTGTGCAGACGACTCCTCACATATCCCGAGGTATGTGTAGTCGAACCACCCGAAGGTGGGGTATCGACCGAATATGGGTTCGATCTCCCCCTGTCCATACACGATGTACAGATTGCCTTCCTCGTCCACCACGCCGTCGATATCCCTCAGGTCCTCCGGGTCCTCGTCGCTATGGTCGTAGGCATACTGCCAGTCAACAACCACATTGCCGGAGCTGTCGATCACCATGTACCAGACCCACAAGGATTCGCCGCCATCAATCCAGCAGAGGTAGAATTCCTCCGAGCCGGGAAGCGGCCTGAGAATGAAAGAGATACCTACATCCATCACCGGCGGGATACCGACCACCAGCTCCTTCTCGTCCACGATGGTCTCGCCCGTAGCGCAGTCCAGCTTCCAGAGGACATACCTGCGCTCCTGACCGTTACGGGCGATCGAGCTCACGACCATCAGGTTACCGTCGGAGTCAAGTGCCAGCTCGGGGTACCTGTCACAGCTGATATCGTCGGCGGTGAAGTCTCTCCGCTGCACGGTGGTGTTGCCGTTGAGGTCGTACTGCACGTACTCGAAGGTGTATACCTTATCATCTCTCACCACCACATGCACCCTGTCACCGTCAACAAGTATATCCCCACCGGAGTGCGACCCTGGGATTACCCACTCGTACTCCGTCATGAAGCCCGAACCTTCGGCGGGTCTCCAGACAGCATAGATCGTCGGATTTCCGTCATTGTGGAGGACATGGAGCCTGCCCAGGCTGTCGGGAGAGAACCGTATATCCGGGTAGAGAGTGTAGGTGGTGAAGAGGTAGGTGACGGGTGTAACCTCACTCCCGTCCTCCAGGCTGCGTATGGCGTAATAGACCGGATTGTACTCACGCCAGAATGCAAAGAGGCTGTCTCCGATAACCGCCTTGCTCAAATGGGCGCAGAACATATCCCTGGATATCATCGTGTCAGGGACAACAGTGCTGCCGTCCAGCAGAAAGACCTTGTATCCGATGGGACCTGAATCCCTGTATTCCTCCCAGAGGAGATGGAAGCGTCCCTCCTGATCCCTGTGGATGAACTGGAGGGGCCTCGTCGTGTTCGGCTCCTCGGTGACCACGATGGGCCAGCTCCAGCCGGGACCGGGGGTAACACCGGAGAGCGACAGCAGCAGGAGGAGCAGCGCACTCATTCCTGTACGCCCGACCTGCCGGGATCGTGCTGGTACTGAGGCCAGGGGGTGTAACCGACAGCACAGTTCCCCAGCTCCCAGCACTGGAGGAGATCGTCGTCGCTGCCGAACAACACCTCCACCCTGCCGTCACGGTCGATGTCGGCAACGGCGAAGCCGCCCAGACCCGACACGCACTCCGGGAGGATGATGGGAAAACCGAGACCCTCAAGATCATGGCCTGATCGATCATACGCCAGCGCATTCCAGTAACCGCCAAGTACGGTCCCGGTGAGCACGTCGGTATAGCCTATTCCGTCCAGGTCGCCCAATGCCGGGGGACAGACCTGCAATCCGAGGATATACTTGATGTAGTAAGCAGGCCAGCCGTCAAGAGGATTACCTCTTCTATTCCACGCAAAGCACTGCGTCTCCGACGGCAGCACAAAGGCATCGGCTCCGTGAGCAAAGGGATCCCAGTCCGCAAACATTCCGTACCTCAGGGAATGGGCCGAGACGGTGCTCCGCTCGCATTTCTCAAGGAGGGATCCGTCTGGGGCGAGCAGCCAGGCGGGATAACTCGTCGAGGAGGAAACGTCGTAACTGCCCTGCGGGAACCCTACAAAAGGGGA
>JAOZQW010000371.1:676-2379 GCA_029932015.1 Candidatus Fermentibacteraceae bacterium | reverse complement strand
GAAGATCTGCATGAAACAGCAGCAGGATTGATCGAAGAGCTTCAGAATTGAGGCCCGGCCTGAGATTGTGCGTGGCGGGGCATCTTGATCGATTATCGAACTGAGTTCTCAACTGACGGCAGCCCTGGAGAGTTTCGAAGGTGAGGGCTTCCGAATGTGAAGTGAACGCCTACATGCGAGAGATTCCGAAACGCAGCAAAGCATATTTGCGTTGACATACCACGCGTATGCGAGGTATATACACGCATCATGAATGTGTTAAGCCAAGTACTCTCCTCCCGTACCCGTGCCGAGGTGTTCACCCTCCTCTTCGGTCTGAACCCCGGCGAGCTTCACATCAGAGAAATATCTCGCAGGTCAGCTCTCTCAGAAGCGTCGGTCAGACAGGAATTGAGGAAGCTTGAAAAACTGGGTCTTGTTCGGGGGAGGAGGGATGGTAACAGGCTATACTACAGCGCTATAAAGCAGCACCCACTCTACATAGATATACACCGGATAGTTCTGAAAACTACCGGACTTATCGAAGTGCTCCGAGAAGCACTCGAAGATGTCGAGGTTGATATTGCGTTCGTATTTGGTTCAGTCGCTTCCGGAACGGAGACAGAGAGCAGCGATGTTGATCTGATGGTTATTGGGGACATCGGACTCAGGAGCCTTAGCAGAAATCTCTCTGGAGTTTCCGGGAGGATAGGCAGGGAGATAAATCCGCATGTGATGACGACCGAGGAGTATTCCAGGAGAAGAGAGAGCGGTGACCACTTCGTAGTCAGCGTTCTGGAAGGACCGAGATTGTTCATTGTCGGGAGTGAAGATGAGTTTGGAGAAATGGGAAGAGTACGGCTGGCTCAGAGCTAAACCAACCAGTTATAACGAGATACAGAACCTACTCGTAATAGTTAATAGAGATATGGAAGACGCCCAAGGTGAAGTATCCACAGACTGGCAATTCGGGATCGCCTACAATGCAGCACTGAAGCTGTGTACAATCCTCCTGAGGGCAAGTGGTTACAGGGCGGCCAGTGGAGACCACCATAACAAGACCATCATGACCTTGCCCGAAATACTTGGTCATGATTGGCGGGAGGATGCAGAGTACCTGAACTCCTGCCGTATGAAGCGGAATACTCTGGAGTACGACTACGCCGGATGTGCTACCGAAGGGGATGTCATGGAACTCAGGACATTCCTTGACCGGTTTAGAGATGCGGTGCTGAGCTGGCTGGACGCGAATCATCCCGAATTCAAGTAGAAATGTACACGAACTCCGCGAGGTTTCCTGATCGCTTTTCGAGCATGAGTGGAACCAATTCCAGATCTGGATGCGCAGTTCCGTCTCAAGGATACCTGTCCGAAAGGCTGGCCCACTGATGGGGCAAGGTCGTGTACTGCTTGTTACTGCGTTCTCTGTTGCGCTGGGATGTGTAAGCGGGAATTCCGCTGAACCACCACCAATCGACTACTTCCTTGTCGTGTCTGACACAATCGGAGTGGCAGAAGGTGATGAGAACTACATGCTCGCATGGCCAGTGGATGCCCGTTATACACCAGAGAGAGACATTGCAGTCGTGGACATGATGAAGAACACTATCCTCTTCTACACTCCAGATGGTGAGTTCATTAGAGATGTCGGAGAAGAGGGAGAGGGTCCTGGGAGATTTAGCACACCGCTCGGGATTCGATTTGCTTCAGATGGAGCTTTCATA
>JAOZQW010000371.1:0-666 GCA_029932015.1 Candidatus Fermentibacteraceae bacterium | reverse complement strand
GAACGGCATCTCATGTTTCAGCAGTGATTACGAGTTTGAGGATCGGATGCAATGGCCTTTATTCGGCCCTCGTCTGATCAGTACTCTCGCTAACGGAAACTTCATCGGTTTGCAGCAGGTGATGGACAGCCATGCACGGGGCTACATCTGCACTTACACAATTGGCAGGTGGGATGGAGAGGGAGACCCTTCTCTGACTTACCATTCAGACCAGTACATCATACCGATGCCTGACGAAAACGGCGTAATGGATCAATCTGAGCGTCGAGACCAGAAATTCTTTTCTTGTGTTTCCAGCGATGGCAGGGTCTTCTTCGCCCCTGGCTCTCCCGAGGGCTTCGAGGTAATCGGGGTTGAACCAGATGGAACCCTGTTCCTCCATATCGAGGACCACGATTACCAGCCTGTTCGGAAGACAAGGGAAGAAATCCAGGAGCAGATAGACTATGCCCAAAGCACATATAACAGACTCGGTGAAGGCAACTCCGGGTTATCTATCAGACCGGATCCCATTAAGCCGTCAATACTTGGAGTGAGTATTGATGCCCAGAACAGGCTCTGGGTAAGGCTGGGATCCGTCCCCGGCATCGTTTTCAGGGTGTATGACATGACCGGAGAAGTACTATTCCATGCAGGTGTTGTTGGCCCCGGCGATGATCCTGGCTA
>JAOZQW010000080.1 GCA_029932015.1 Candidatus Fermentibacteraceae bacterium | reverse complement strand
AGGTCGAGCAGCCTCCGACTTCCGCTCTCCAATCCCATCTGAAGCATCAGGCATCCCGAAGAGGCCAGTGATTCCATGATACTTTCTTCTGAAACAAGAACGCCGGTAGGTCTGACAAAGCCATACCACCTGGTTCCTGAGCCTGCAAGCACTGCCGGGAGTTCCCTGAGCCAGGCGGGGGGAATAGCGGAGTCGAGGAAATGCAGCACAGGCTTTCTGTTCAGAACCTCTGGCGGAATGGATTCAATGAACCGATGAAGTGTCTTCGGCGAGACCTTTCTGAAACCAGCTCCCCTGTCGGGACAGAAAAGGCAACCATCCCAGTAGCATCCGGATGAAAGTGCGAATGGTATCACCGGCCTGCAGGTCAGGTAATTATCCCATCCGGATAGGCTTAGCGGCCAGACCAGCTCTTCAAGGAAGGGCTGCTGCATATCCTCCAGCGAAGATCCATCTCCGGTGTCCAGTCGAGCAAAAATACTGCCGAGCAGATCCATCCCGGAACCAGAATGCTTCAGGCTGCGAGGCAGGGAACCACCGACAACAGGTGTTATCCCTCTCAAGGTAAGAAAACGGTTGAGATCGATCGCAGCAGGAAGCTGAGAAAGGTACGAAAGAGAGATGAGAACGGTCTCCGGTCTCATATCGTCCAGGATCGGCAGGAGTTCTTCCTCCCAGAGACCGGCGAAAGGAGTTGTCCCACCTGATGAGAAAAGCTCATTCAGCTCCTGTGGGCTGTGCTGGTCGCAGGGGGGCAGGGCATCCATGAGGGTGATCCTCCAGCCCGGGAATCTTTCGGAGTAGCGCTGCATAGCGGAATTGAGCATGCCTGAGAAAGTTCTGTGGCGATGGGGCTCGTAGCCATGTGCCGAGTGCTTCATATAGTCCACAGCCTTGCTTGTTGAAGGCATACCCCGTCCTTCTTCCATCGATCCGATCACTCTTTTGAAGAAGAGGATAGAGAGGTCGAGAAAGGCCGCCTCGATGCCCCTGGCATTCAATCCAGCGGTAAGAAGGAACGCACCTGAGGGAGGTTCGGAGGGAGTGATTACCGGCGGAGCTAGGATCAGGTATTTCATTGCATCAGCGAGCCCCATTTGTCCGGGCATCCAGTCGCTACTGGAGGTGGAAGCATCGGGATTCTCCGTTCAAAACATGCAATCGCCTTCGGGCGAATGGGTGAGAATTCGAGTTCAATGGATGTAGGGGAATATTCGCCGTCTGTCCGGACTCGGCAACTTTCACATTCCTCCAGAGATTTACTCGAGTACTTCCTGAGTTGCACACTACAGGATATGTTCCAGCAGGAGGATGTCCATATGCGCAACAAAGAGCTGTCGGATGGTGAGAAGAGCAGACTGACCGGTCTCTTCGACGAGGGTCGGTCGGAGATGAGCACCGAGGAGGCCAGACTTGCCGCCTCGAGAGCTGGGGACAAGCTGCGTACTCTCGAGAAGAAGGGCATTCCTTCCGCTCTGCAGGATATCTGGAAAGAGGTTCGCCTTCTATACGATATGGTATCCGACGCAGTGAGAGGAAAGTACCCCCTTCCGCTGCGAAGTCTTGGAGCTGCCGCTTTCACCCTGATCTATTTCGTAAACCCCTTCGACATCGTCCCCGATCTCATTCCTCTTGTCGGATACATCGATGATGCGTTCGTTGTGACACTCTGTCTGCAATTCCTCAGGGCGGATCTTGACGACTATGCCAGTTGGATCAAGGGGCTCCGCGAGAAGGTGGAAGATGATACAGAGGGAGCTACATGAGCGCCCAGATCGCTCTTGTCTTCCTCCTGCTTTTCGGACAGGCTGATCCCCTCTCTACTTCCAGAAGGCTCATGCTCGAAGGGGAATTATCCACAGCGATACAGGTCCTGGAATCCCTGCTTGAAGAAGATTCCCCTGATCGGGTCAGAGCCGGATTCCTGCTGGAGATATCACATCAGCTTCTCCTGGCATATTCAGCGGAGAGTCTCTCTCTGCTTACCCCCGAGGCAGAGGACAGGTTAGCTCCAACAGACACAATGACCATCGACGGAGAACTTATGCTGCTGGTCCCCAGACTTGAGCAGCTCCTTGATGCAGAGGATGTGCCATTTCCCCTGATAGAACCCGGAACTCCTTCAGCAAGGTCAGTCTATTTGCGGGAAATATGGGCTGAGTCCTCTCGCCGGGTGGGAGTGCTTGCGGTGGAAATTCAGTTTGCAGCTCCCGCTGTCTCGGGTGGAGATTCCGTTCGAGTATGGGTTCCTCTTGCTGCCGCCACTGCATCACAGGATCCGGATGAACCTACCTGGGAGATCGATGGTATAAATACTATCGAAACCTCTGTCATTGAGAGCAGAGAAGGTATTCTCCCCTGCCTGTTCATTGAGGGCACGATCTCCGGCGATGATGGATTCGTCATAGGTATGGAGCAGGGATTCAGTCTGAGGTCATCCCCCGCATCTCCCGTTGATCCCTCATCGGTTGTCCTGCCTGTCCCGGGCAGCAGCCCCGAAGTTGACCGCAATCTGGCTTCCACACAATGGGTAGATGCTTCTTCACACGCGTTCATCACTGCAAGGGAAGCGGCTGGGAGCGAGCCTAATCCTGTTTACAAGGCCGACTCAGTTTTGCTGTATGTGCTTGGTTCGGTCCGGATGTGTCAGGTTCCTGCCGGACCGGTTATCGCAGAGGGTCTTTCACGAGCAACACGGCGAATGGGATGCGGAGACAGTGCAGGAGTCTCAGCACTGCTCGCAGCGCTGTGCAGGGCACTTGGCATTCCGGCCCGGGTCGGCGCGGGACTTCTCGACTCGCCTTCCGGCGCGGTTTACACCTGCTTCACCGAGCTGATGTTCGAATCTGAAACCTGGATCCATGTCGACCCTGTCCTGATGGATCTTGGGATGGATTTTCTAGACAGTCGGCTCCCCTCTCTGGCCGATCCCATCCCTGGAGGAGTACCTATGGTTCGCACATGTGTCTCAATCGAGGATACTCTCAGTCCATCGAAGGACTCATGGACCGTGACATTGCCGGGTAGTATCCCAGAGGTCGAGGTCAGAAGTCAGGATGGGTATTGGAGAGCAGTCCCCCTTGATCAGGTCATCGAGGCTGCTGTCACGGAGATCCGGTGGCAGTGATCCTATGCTGATAGCATGGCCGGCCTGGGACGCTGAGCTTTTCTTCCGAATAAATAGTATCGATAGCGGTGTTCTCACCGCTGTGATGAGAACAGTCACCAACGTTGACAACTGGATCCCATTCCTGCTTGCGGCCATAATAGGTCTTCTGTGGGCAGGGAGGACAAGGCCCAGGCTCTTTCCCCCGGAACCCGGCTGCAGGAAGAGAATCTTCAATTCGAGGAATCCCAGGATTGTACTCCTCTGCCTGATCGTGTCCACAGGGCTTGCTGACCAGATCTGTTACCACTTCAAGCACTCCGTTGCCCGGTCAAGACCTTTTCTTGATGAAGAGATAGGTCATCTTGTCGAGTACCGCGGGGATGTCTATGGGAACAGGTCTTTCCCTTCAGCGCATTCGGCCAACTCAGCTGCTCTTGCAGTGACCGTAGCACTGGCATATCCAGCCCTTGCCGCTCCAGCCCTTATCGTTACATTCGCTGTCGGTTTCAGCAGAATTTACCTTGGCGTCCACTACCCGCTCGATGTCCTGACCGGCTGGGGTATCGGGATCTCCTCCGCAGTCCTTCTCTGGCTTCTCTTCAGAAAGTTGTTATCGAGGCAGGGGCTGATCGGATTTACGAATCGATTCAGGACCAGACAGCCGCCTATGTCCGGCCCTCTGCCGGAGAGCTGGGAGGAGGCTGCTATGGTCTCCGCAGACGGGTACCGAATGACAGGCCTGCTCCACCGAGGAGGTGATGAGCTTGTGATGATGGTACACGGTCTGCATGGTGATGTCCGGCTGATGATCGGACCGGGAGAGATATTCGCGGATGCCGGTGCATCAGTTCTGGTCGTCCCTCTCCGAGGACACGATGGTCATCCAGTACCAGTGACCAGCGGCGGACCCTCCGAGGTGTATGATGTTCTGGGAGCACTGGAGCATGCCGATTTCCTCGGATACTCAAGGAACAGGATCATCATCTACGGATCTTCAATGGGGGGTGCTGTTGCATTGAAGGTTGTCGGATTGCTTGATATCCCGGTAGCAGGTGTTATTGCTCATGGCTCATATTCAGATTTCTTCGGCGCTTCGAGGGCAAGACTCGGAGCTTTCAGGACATGGCTGCTGAGAATGCTGATACCGCGATCTCTCCGAAACGGACTAGACCGCTTCAGACCCCTTGAATACGCCTGGGCTGCCAGTGCAGCAACTTCACTTGTTTTCATTCATGGATCACGGGACCGCATTTCACCTGTATCCATTGGGAGGGAAGCAACAGCACTGCTCTCAGCTGGATCGGTGATAGAGGTTGAAGGGGCGGGTCATCCAGTCTGGTCGAGGACGGATTGGAACCGTGAACAGGTTAAAGGTGTTACATATAAAGCAATGGAATTCATTCATTTGCGTGAGTATTGCAGTATTTCGGTTGACGGTCAGGGTAACTTTCGCAATCTTCGGACCTACCAGGAGACCGTTACTGATGGAGGAGAAGGATGACCGAATTCAATCAGGCGACTGAGATGCTGCTGGCATTCTCCGCGCTTCTGAGGGACCTTGAGTCAGAGCTGGCTTCCGGTTCCGGCGCGCCGTCTGACAACCGCGAGGACCTGGATGCCTATCAGATATTCATGTCTCAGCTGATACTTCTTCAGAAGCACATGGAGGAGTTCATTGAGAATGCCGTAAGTCTGGAGCTGTCTCTCCAGGACATGCCGGTACAGATCCTTGATTTTTCCTCCGAGTGGGATCGTTTCGAGTAAATAACCAATACATCAATTGGGGGACATGCATCAGCCACATACGTGTGAGCTGATGCGTGTCCCCCCAGCCTAGCCTACATGCATCAGCCACATACGTGTGAGCTGATGCGTGTCCCCCCAGCTATGCCTGAAACTGGCGCTTTACCCAGGCAACTGCTATTGCTCCGAAGACAAGTATCAGAATTGTGAAAAGCACTGCTGTAACCAGTCGCTCCTTCCTGCCCACACTCACAGATATGGAAGAAACTAGAAATGGCAATCTGATCCACCTATACCCGATTGCAGTCCATTCGATGCCGGTCACTCCATTGATCCTGTGCAGCCTTCCGTCTTCAGCAGTCCAGGTCCATATCGATTCACCGTATTCAACGATGTAGCCGTCATCCGTGGTTTCGAACAAAGTTCTGATGCCCGGCTCAACGGATAGATCCATCCTTGATGATAGCTGGGCGCCCAGGGAATCAGGATCAGACAATAGGGTATCGACACAGGAGGCCGCCATATCCGACCAGTAGATAGCGCCCTCCGGGCCTGATCTATTCTCACAGAGATGGTCAAGGAACTCCACTGGACTCTCCGGATATCCCAGCAGCGCAACGACAAATAGGAGAAAGGTCATACCTATCTCGTCAGACCGTGGTGGGGACATGCACCCGGTGCCAGGCTTGGCGCCGGTGCGTGTCCCCTTCTGCTGAACTGCTGTACAACCGTTAGTACGAGCCAGTCGGCCAACCCCATATGCGTATGCACGCAGAAGCTCAAGGTAGATGACATTGAGTACTGCGTGTCCCTGCAGTTAGAGCTGCTATCCATACGTCTGATAGTACTACTCACGGACAATACGCCTTACAGCCGCCCGGAGATCATCTCTGTCTACCGGGAGTCGGAGGTACTCTATCCTTGCTGTTCCGAAGGGAATACCCGTACTCAGTCCTGAAGCGGCAAGTATCGGCTGCTCTGCTATCCTGACTGCAAGAGCGGTTGCATAATGCAGAGTTGAATGGTCCAGTCTGCATATCAGTGAACTTGCTGTCTGCTGAGATACAGCCATCTCCGCTGCTGAGGATGTGCTGACGAACTTGAGGGAGCTGCTCTCAGAAAGCACTTCACAGCAGAGGTCGGTGAAATCATGTATTGGCGAATAGAGAAGAACATCAATCTCCCTTATGCGATCTCTGGCGGCAGGGATGCCGATCTGAACAACATCCTCGCCGGGAAGACCAGCCAGCCACCCGCCGAATCCTCTCATCAGCATCCTGAGACGCTCGAGGATCAGTGATTGTGTAGGGAGGCGCATTCCCTGGACGCTGAAGCGAAGCACATGATATCTCCCCGGCAAAAACGAGAAGCCACCAGTCTCGGGAGTATTATCAAGCCAGCCAGTCTCGAGCCCCGTCCATCGGTCTGGACACATCGGTGCCAGCTGGTGGAGCAGCATAGAGAGAAGATCCGTTGAAGCAGTTCTGGAGAACCAGACTGGTGCTCCATCCTCGGAAGTACTGCCGGAGATATCGAAATCCCAGCCCTCGCGCCTGCAGGCGGTACTGAGGTATTCAGCGAGTGAGCCGGTTTCTTTCGAAATGTTCATGGTGCCCGGTCCCAGAGGTGATACACCACCTGGTAGTCCTGCTCTTGTTGAATCAAGAACAGTATGAAGAATCGCACCATCCTCACCTGACGTCCTCATCCTGCTGAAGCACCTGATACCTTTCCAGACGAATTCCACCGGTTCACTTATCAGGTTACCAGACAGTGCCGCTTTGAACTGAGCCATTACTGAGGAGTTCCCCAGTTTATTGAGGAGTCTTCCGGCATTCTGTCCTACTGCCTGTTCCGAGCCAACCCCGGTCGTCTCCTGAAGCCATCCCGTCCAGGAGAGGATCTCTCCTGATGCAGCGTATTTCGCTGTACCTCCGGGGAAGATCGTGTTTGTTACGTTGGATGGACCGATGCCGCTCAGCTCCCCCTCCGGCAACTTCGTCCAGTTAACCAGGAATCCCTTACCTGCTGGATGTATCTCTTCTATGTACCCCTGATGGTTCTCGAGTCTTGCTCCTCTTGTGCCGGACGCCGAGAGATGGGCTACCGGGCAATCGGTGCATTGCCTCGCATGGCCGTAGAACTGATAACAGTACGAGAGACCAAGCCCCCGGCCCTGCCACAGGACCCTTGTGTTCTCCATGAGAACAGCCTGGAGGACAGAAAGGTCCGGAGTAACCTCCTCCCTGCCCGCAAGCTGGGAAAGATTGATCTTTTTGAGCATACCTCCGAACGAATCCACAGTCGCATAGGGTATTTCTCTTGTTCCGTCCCATGCTGCCAGGAGTGTAAAACCTTCTTTGAGAACTGTGACATGCGTATCCGGAAAGCATTCTTCGAATGGGCGGTCGGAGACAAGCAGTGATGCTCCCTCCGGATCTATCCGGCTTGTCGCCACCAGGCTCGAAGCCTCCTCTGGTCCGAAGACTGCCAGAACTGAGGCAGAGAATCCTCTTGCAGCAGTGTCGAGGACATCTATGAAATCCTCGGTCTTCGAAGCGTCCATAGCTGTCAGCATTCGATCCAGTTCTGAGAGGAGAGTCTTTATCCTGTACTCTCCATGAGTAGCCCTGAACTGGTCGTATCGCATGGAAACGGCTGGCATCAGGGAATCGACTCTCCTCTGGAGACCGTCTGCATCTCCGCGCCAGGGTGTGACCAGGAGCAGTTCACCACTGGGATAGATCAGGCATTGTCCCGAGAATCCTGCAGGAGCATCATCATCTCCAAGATCAACCCATATGGGGAAGTGGAGATTCTCTGCTTCGAGAAGGGCACTCGATTCAAGAAACTCCTCATCTATATCAATGTTGTACTGGGCTGCTGGTACATATCCCTGCAGTGACCTCACGAGGATCAGGGCAGCTTCCAGGTCCAGTACATCCACCAGAAAGGCCAGGATGTCCTCGGGGCCCTGAACATCCATTGAAGCGAGACGCTCCAGGTCTGCCACTGGGAAGACCATCTCGTCTGGCTGCCTGATGAAGAGCAGATCGGTTCCGCCGGTTCTGATTGGCGATCGCGAGTAGACGAGTCTGTGACCGGCACCTGCCTTGTCGATAAGAGTGACAGTGCCCTGGGCGCCAGTGCGATTCTCAAGAAGGGATGGTATCAGTTCGCTCTGTGCTAGCTCCCATGGAGTATAGCCCAGGAGGGAAACGAATCCCGGACTTACAATGGGAAGGGGTCTGTCAGGAACCAGTCTCACAAATGGGATGGCCGGATTGGATAGGGTATCCGGAACTCCGTCCAGATAGTAAACCAGTATGGAAGATGTATTATCAACCCTCGCGGCACAGATCACGGGAAGATCCCTTCCCAGAAATTCCGTCAAAGAGAATTTCTGCTGCAAGGGCCAGCCAGAGAAGAGAGAATCAGCCCTTCTGCCCTCGAGTCCCGAAGGAGCATCCGCACCATTCCCTGATACAGTGCTCCTGACCTCGTGGATCTCACTGTCCTCAACGGTCAGTCTGAGCAGGATTTCTACCGGTTCCAGATTATCCTCCCTGCGGGTCTTGAGTGACTCCTGAACAATATTACGCACCGGGGCAACAGGGAAGTGCCCGGTTGTACAGAAAACATCGATACATCCACGGCTGAACAAAGTGCAAGAAGGATGTTATAATATTGAATGACAACGCGATAAGACTACACCAGATATATCCCTTGACAACCACTTTCCCCCTTCACATATACGGCTCTCACCTTGGATGGCACTGTAACCAGAAGGTTCGACCAAACTGAAGGTGATATTCAGACTTGGTTGACAAGCAGTGGAGTATGTCCTAGGTTAGACGTTCGCGCTGAAAAGCGCTTGATATTTGAAATCTGTGAGAAGACGAGCATCGCAAGAGCATGGCCCGTGTTGGTTTCTGGGGCTGGCCTCCTTGTGAGGTCGGCGCCTGTGCCTGGAAGCAGGCAGGTCCGCAATCTGCGCGGATCAGACCGGAAAGCAGAACTATAAGCAGGGAAAAAACATCCTTGATATAAATCACGGAGAGTTTGATCCTGGCTCAGGACGAACGCTGGCGGCGTGGATAAGGCATGCA
>JAOZQW010000370.1:1660-2387 GCA_029932015.1 Candidatus Fermentibacteraceae bacterium | reverse complement strand
AAATCGTCGTTCTCTTCAGTTCCAAAGGTCAGGGCACCGGCTACATCCGGATGGCCGTTTGCGTAGGTCCCAACTATCGCTGTCCCATTGCTCTTCAGAAGATCGAAGAGACGAAGCTTGCATTCCAGGTACTCTTCCATGGTGCCGTGATGATCGAGGTGATCCTGTGAGATGTTTGTGAAGAGCCCGACATCGAATCTGACAGCATCAACCCTGGCCATTGAAAGGGCGTGACTGGAAACCTCCATGACGCAGCTGCGATCACCTGAATCCCTCATATGGGCCATCAGTCTCGCTATCTCGAGAGAACCGGGTGTGGTCACGGAAGCCGATTGTGCCACTCCGCCGATGATATGTCCCACTGTTCCAATCACTCCCGGATGCGAGCCGTGGGCCTCCATTATCCATGCAAGCATCCTGGCAGTGGATGTCTTGCCGTTCGTCCCGGTTATCCCGACAGTGATGATGTCCTCCCACGGGCGATGGTAGAACCGTGCAGCAAGTTCGGCAAGAAGAGCTCTATTGTCACCTGACGGATTGATCAGCAGATCATGAGAACAGGCAACTGAGTACTCGGCGACAACTGCGGCAGCACCCCTATCGAAAGCCTGTTTTATGAAGCTGTGCCCATCCGTTTCGAATCCTCGTACAGCGATGAAGAGCGAACCCGGCACCACCCGTCTGGAGTCATCCTCCAGCGAGGAGATCGTAGCGTCCCGATCTGCAG
>JAOZQW010000370.1:0-1650 GCA_029932015.1 Candidatus Fermentibacteraceae bacterium | reverse complement strand
CTCCGCAAACATGTCAGCAGCAGCGCTTCCTCTGCCAAGGGCGAGCTCTGGCTCAATCGCAAGCATCCTCTCCACCATCGCGGAAAAGGCAGGGGCTGCAGAGGCGCTTCCCCAGCGGTACTCATAATCAGGCCCATCGATCACGACAGCTACAACGAGAGATGGATCTTCGGCAGGCACCATTCCAACGAATGCGCTCAGGTACATGCTCTCCTCCGACAGTCTCTCAGCTGTACCGGTCTTCCCTGCAGTGCTAACACCCGTTACTGCGGCAGTTGTCCCGGTTCCCTCTTCGATGACGGAGGTAAGGGTTCTTCTAACAATTGCAGCGGTCGCAGGAGAGACAGGATGAGATCTCACTACTGGAACGGTCTCCTCCCAACCCTCTTCTGTCCAGGATGCTGCCAGAAGTCTCGGATAGAAGAGTTCTCCGCCGTTGGCGATGGCTCCGAATGCCAGGGCAAGGTGAAGTGGTGTTACTGTAACCTCTTGACCAATAGCTATCTGGGCAGAGGATACACCTGTCCATGCAGCACTCCCCGGTACAGGAACTATCCCCCTGCTCTCGCCGGGATACCCAACAATGGGCTTGTAGCCGAATCCGAACTCCCTGCAGTAGTCGTAGAGAATGGAATCGCTCAGGAGCTGCGAGAGCATCACGGTGCCTACATTGCTGGAGTAAATGATTATTTCATCGGCGGTCAGAACCTCAAGCCGATGAGAATCGCGGATGTTCTCTCCGGCGACAGTGATGAAGCCATCGCTGCAGTCGAATGTCTGAGATGGTTCGAGCAGGCCCTCCTCGATGCAGGCAGCATAAGTGACTATTTTGAATGTCGATCCGGGCTCGTGATACCCCTGGAAGCAGTGGTTCAGTGCAAGGGATCCGTTATCTGCCCTGACCGGAACACTGGCAGCAGCGAGAACGGCACCATTCGATGGATCAAGCACGACAGCTGCTCCCCAGTCTCCACCAGTGCGTTCAACGGCCTCAAGAAGCTCCTCCATGACTATGCATTGGAACCTGGCGTCAATAGTGAGCATGTGATCCTGGCCATCTACAGCAGCCACATTCTCAGCCTCAGGATCAGTCAGGTTGAACCTGCCGGCAGCGCTCCTCTCGACCTGCAGTTCACCGTCCTCACCCTTAAGCACTTCATTGAGCCAGTCTTCAAGACCTTCTGTACCCTCCGGACCGAACCTTCCGACTATCCCGGCTACGTTGTCACCGAGGGGATAGGTCCTCTCCTGCTCTATTCTGAAACTGACACCGGCAGGAAGACTTTCCATCAGGTCAAGAGCAGAAAGGACAGGCACATCATTTGCCAGTATCTGATTTCCAGGCTGGCGAGTTGTCGGTATCGCAGACAGTGCATTCGGGCCGAGAGCCGTCAGGAAACTGTCAACCAGAGCTTCAGATCCTAGAGGCACCTCAGGCCAGTATACCTGGAACAGGACCACTGTTCTGTTGCCTGCAAGGAGGAAACCATTCCTGTCGAGGATCCTTCCCCTCCGGGCCTCGACAACCGCACTTGTGGTGTGCTGGGCATCGGCTATCTCCTCGTAGTAGGCATGATGGATCATCTGAATGCTGATGAGTCTGGCTATCATTGCTAGTAAACCGATAGAGACACTCACCATTAGCATGTG
>JAOZQW010000079.1:3569-8994 GCA_029932015.1 Candidatus Fermentibacteraceae bacterium | reverse complement strand
CGCACTGTAAAACCCTCCAGCACGAACCTTCGCCTATACAGGCAATGGGGGACACGCATGTTCTGCATGTCCCCCATTTTTCTATATGATCTGGTCTACTCGCTCAGTACTATCACTGATTCGGTGGCTGATATGCCTTCTACCGTGACCCGTACAGTGTACAGACCTCCTGCAAGATCAGACACATCGAAGATGCATGTTCCCGTCTGCATATCGGTCTCGGCAACCACACGTCCGGATGCATCGTAAAGAACGGCAATTCCTGCAGCGACAGAATTCACATTGAATATCGCGGCACTCCTGCATGGATTGGTGGAGGCGCTGACCTGCAGTATACCGGAGCCGGTGCCGGAGCCGCCTTCAATGCCAAGCATGTGCATCGCCGGTATCAGCGTGGGATCACCGAGAATGACCATACCAAGATGCCAGTATTCCTCCGAGGGGCTCAGACCTCCTGCGGCAATGTATTCCCACCATTCACTGTAAGCCTCGCCCATCGAATCACCGAGACTCAGCGGGAAGTAGAACTGGCCAAAATGGAGCATGGCTCCGCTCTTCGTGCTTCCCACTGACGCCAGGCCAGTGGAAGTAGCAAAGGTGTACACACCCCCCATGTTCCGAGGAGTTGTGAATCTGGCATTTGAGCATGCGAAGAGGTTGTAGAAATGCGCCTCTGGAAGAGCAGGAACGATCTGATTCCACTGGGTGGATGGTCCCGGCTCCCAGGCATGGGTCCAGGGACTGGAGTGCACGAAGGGGCTTATCCATACAAATGGTCCCGGCAGTCTGTTCTCGATGTAATCCGTCCCGTTGGTAGAATCGACCTGGTTGACCATTACCACATCGTCGTAGACGTACTCCATTGCATCTGAATATGAGGTTCCCCATGCCGACCAGTCATTGTCGACGTAACAGAGAGCGGTCAACGGCTCGGGATCTCCGTTGATCCTCCAGTCATGATTCCTCTGAAGGTAGGTGTTGAGCATCTCGGTCGGATCACCCAGGACAGAGAGGTTGTCCACCTTGATCCTGCCCATGTAGATCTCGGGACCGAGGTCTCCGCTCCAGGTATCGTAGAAACCGTCAGATCCCGGGACTCCTTCAGAGGGGTAGCCTATCCAGAGATCCTGCCAGGATCCATCGAGATCCATGTAGAAGTAATCACTCGGAAACATCTCCCCGGCATCACTGCTGTTATCATCCTTGATGCTCCAGGGGGCAGGCAGGTTGCCTACAAGGACACCGCCCTCCAGTCCGGCCTCCCACAGACCGGTCAGATAGAGCTTAAGTTCCTCAGGTTCGCTGTAGGTAACTTCAACGGCTTCTACGGTGAGCCCCTGTGAAGCCATGTCACCCGTCCACTGCTCAAGCAGACCACTCTCGAGGCTGTCTGTAAGCCCCTCCTCGAAAATGATGATGAACTCGGTTACGTCATCGGCAGAGATTACCGTCCGTACGCGGAGTGGTACTGTTTCGGGTTGCCCTCCGATCCATTCCTGGTATGTCCCGGGCGCCTCATCCGGGAAGGGATTTATTGTCAGGGGCGTCTCATCATAGACATCACCAAGCATGATCAGCGGAACAAAAAATAGCAGCATGCGAACCTCCCGTTATCGATATTCCATGCTTGAGCAGAGCATGTGATTAATAGATATCTGACTGGATTCTATACAACGCCGCACGGGCAGAGGCAATTGCACCAGATCAGCAGAGTCGCTGAAAGAACAGCTGGATGCACCTGTAGTTCCCGGCGTAGAGCGAACTCACCGTTATTCGCTGGAGATGAAAGGACCTTCCAGTAATAGGTTTTCAGACGAAACTCCTTTTCGGAGAGTTTATCCAAACATGTAACGTGGAAGAAACCTGAAGAGATCAAGATGTCTTATCGCAAAATTGAGCGCAGGATAGAGAATGCTGGAGATGGCGCCTATCCAGAGAAGCCCGAAGACTATGAACAGCCCGAAGCGTTCCAGCCTCATGTAGCTTCTCAGGGTCCTTCCCTTCAGGAAGTAGGCCACGATCCTGCTTCCATCAAGAGGCGGGATCGGTATCAGATTGAAAACCGTGAGAACAACATTCATCAGGGCCGCCATGGCCAGGCTGTGTACCAGTACATCAGGGAGGGAACTGCCGGCAAGGTGGAGGACTGCCGTAAGAAGAAGCGCTATCAGGATGTTCGTCAGGGGGCCTGCCAAAGCGACCAGCATCATCCCCTTCCTTGGATTTCGGAAATTGCGTGGATCGACCGGGACCGGCTTCGCCCAGGCCAGTATCACTGGGCTTTTCGTTATAAGGAAGAATGCCGGTAGAAGGATCGTTCCAACGGGATCGATATGTGAGATGGGATTGAATGTAAGTCTTCCCATCCTGTAGGCTGTGGGATCTCCGAGCTTGAGCGCTACGAACCCGTGAGCTATCTCGTGACAGACCACACTGAAAAAGACGAAGATGATGACGAATGGTGTCTCTACGCCCATCAGCGCCTCCTGCCTGCAAGGAGCAGCCAGATCATCTGTCCGAGAGAGGCAAGAGCTGCGGCAACATACGTCATGGCGGCTGCGCTGAGGACTTTCCGTACACCGGATAGCTCATCTCCGGGCATACCGGTCTTCTCAAGATAGGCTACAGCTCGGTGGCTGGCATCGAACTCGACTGGAAGAGTCACCAGCTGGAAGAGCAGAGCTGCCCCATAGAGTGCCGCCCCAATGTAATAGAGTGCTGTCATCTGGAAGAAGACGCCGCCGATTATGAGTGGAAAAAGCATCTGGGACCCGAGCTGCGCGACCGGAACCAGCTTCTGCCGAACCTTGAACGGACCGTAGCCCATTGCATCCTGTACCGCATGGCCTGCTTCGTGCGCGGCAATGCCGATGGCGGCCACGGAGCTGCCGTCGAACACACCGCTGGATAGACGGAGAACACCGGTGCGGGGATCATAATGGTCCGTCAGATGGCCCTGAACCTGTTCTACGGCGATATTCGAGAGTCCGTAGTTATCCAGTATCCTCCGGGCCACGGTGGAACCGGAAAGACCGCCGCCGGCACTCACCTTGCTGTACTTTTTGTATCGCCCGGTAACCATCGACCTGGCTATCATCCCCAGTATCATCGCCGCGATAATAACAAGAAATCCTGCATTGATATCCATAAAACCGAGATACATGTCACTCCTCTGTTCACCATATCATCTGATCCGGACTGGCATCCGAGCCCGGTGCGCGCTCCTCCGGGCACATCAATTATACGAAACATCCTCCGAACATGGGGGAGAGCTGCTGCTGCTGAATGCGGATACCGGTGTTCTGTATGACAGTAGAGCCCTCATAACCTTAAGAACTGTCTCTCTCCGAGCCAGGTCACAGGGGTGCAGAGCGAATCTGAGCGTTCCTGTTCCTCTCATGAGTACGAGCGACGCATGAACCCAGGCCGTTGCTGCTGCTCTCTTCAGCCTTCCACCTCCCGCGAAATTCACAACCGGGGAGCGGAGAAGCACCCTGCCGGTATGCGGGTCCCATGAATGGAGCCTGTCCTCCGCATATCGGAAGCCCAATGTCGAGAGTGCTTCCAGGGTTCCCCTGCTGTAAAGCCATGCAGGCGCAACGAAGGCATCGGTGAAAATTTCTGCCGAATTGAGGGCTTCCCTGCCCTTTTGAAGGAGAGTGGCAGCGGAGCTGGGATCAAGTCCCAGAAACTCCCCCTCCCCTCTCGTGAAGAGAGCGGCCCTTGTCCTGTCGATGATCCCTTCGGGAACACTTCGGGATATGTGGGTAAATCCGTGAAGCATCATCTCTACTCCAGCTTCCCTCAAATCTTCAAGCCATGAGCAGAAGTCGGGGTACTTCTCCAGCGGGTACTCTCCATGATAATCGGGTATCACCAGCATGGAATATGTACCGACACCCATCTCCCGCAGCAGGCTGTCAAGCTCTCTTAGCTCCTGCCAGTGGGCAGGTGAGGCGTCATGGACCGCTATATGGATCCGTCTGGGGCGAGGATCCATCAGTACTCCCACCATCTCTCGGTCGGAATGAGAGCATCCAGAGCGTTTCGTTGAACCGCATCCAGGACAATCCTGTAGAACTTTTCCTCTCTTCTGAAAACCGTGGTCCAGTCCATGCCCTTTGCGCAGTCTCTCAGTTCCTGGGAGGTCTGCTCGCGGTCAAGCGCAATGGCTCTCTTTATTCCATCACTCAATGATTCCGCAGATCTGTGCTCATAGGGAGGCAGGACACCAGCCAGTGCAGCCATCTCAGCTCCGGCGCCGATATCGGGAAAGAGGGTTGATGTGCCCGATGCCATCGCCTCAAGCCCCGCCAGCCCGAATGTCTCGAAGGGCCCGAGGGAGAGGAATACATCAGATGAAGCCATGGCTTCGGCCATTGCATGCCTGCCATCGAGATATCCAATGCGGCGCACCTCTGGATATCTTGCTGTGAACTCCCTCACCCTGCCCTCAGCAGGACCGTGTCCTCCTATGGCGAGAACGATAGAGGAAGGATCCCGGAACAGCGGATAGGCCTCCATAAGAAGGTCTATTCCCTTCTCCGAATGAAGCCTTGCAAGGTAGAGCACGAGTTTCCTCGAATCTCCAGCCCCCAGTCCTGCCCTGAAAGCCTGCGAACGCCTGGATGGGGCAAACACCTCCGCATCGACCCCGAGTGGAGTATGGAAGAGTCTTCTCAGTCCCGCCCTGTGCAATCCGTCAAGGAGTTTCCTGGATGCGCAGAATACGGCATCCATTCTCGAGTACGTTCTGTATACGCTTCTCACTGACAGGTCGAACAGAAACCGAGCAACACCAGGCGGGAGCAGTCTTTCCGCCAGAGGGCGGATATAACTCTCGGGATAATTGGTATGAAAGAAGCCGACTGTGGCGATGGAATCTGAGCCTATCACCCTCCGCACAATGGAGGGAAGGACCCATGGACTTCCTATCTCGACGATGTCAGGTCTGAAATCGTTGATCGCGGAGAGGAACGGCCCACTGCTCAGCGACACTCTGTAGCCGGAATCCAGGAGAGGAACTGAGTCACAGTGGTAAACCGTCGCTCCACTCAGGGAAACCTTGCCGGGGTCGATGTGGGGTGCTGCCAGGGCAAAGGAATGCTCTCCAGTTCGGGAGAAGTGATCCATCTTCCTATGCTCATAGACACGGATGCCCCCGCCTACCGGAGAGTAGGAATTGTTGACGTCCAGTATTCTCATGAGCGCCCCATCAGCAGGACTGGAGCGATGTCAGCGGACCCTGTCTCCCGGCTCGGCGCTGTCTGAGGGCGCAAGAAGGTGAACACCGCCGGGGCCGTCGGAGGCAAGGATCATGCCATCGCTGATCACTCCACGGATCTTCGCTGGCTCGAGATTGACGACAACCACGACTTTTCTGCCGATCAGCTCTTCTTCTGTATAGTAGGGTTTCATGCCGGCT
>JAOZQW010000079.1:0-3559 GCA_029932015.1 Candidatus Fermentibacteraceae bacterium | reverse complement strand
CTACCAGCTGCCTTGTGCTGTCACCTGTGTCCACCAGCATCCTGTAGAGTTTATCGGCTCCCTGGACATCATGCACTTCTCTGATGATCCCTATTCTCTGATCGATCTCCATGAATCTGTCGAACGGCAGTCGGGGTGCCTTCTCTGATGTGGCTTTGACGACCTCCTCTGATTCGCCGGAGCCTTTATCAAACACCTTCTCGAATCCCTTCTTCAGCTTGGAGAAGAGGATCTCAGGCTCGCCGAGGGTGTGCCCCGGTTCAAGAGCGGAGGCGCCTGCCTCAGTCCATACCGTATCCTCACGGCCAAGCATCCTGCCTGCCTTTTCGCAGGAGAAGGGCATGAATGGAGTGAAGAGTATTCGCAGAGTGTCAGCAAGCTGAAGGCATGTACGAATGGTGAGCGCACACTTCTCCGGATCCTCCTTAGCGGTCTTCCAGGGCTTTGCCCTGTCGAAGTACCTGTTACCCTCCCGCGCGAGGTCCATGATCAGTGAACAGGCTGCCTTGAGCCTGAATCCTCTGATCAGCTCTTCTATCCTGTCTCTTGTACTGATCGCAGATGCCACCAGTGCAAGCTCCTCCTCACCAGGCTCTCCACCCTCGGGTACCCTGCCATCGAATGTCATACCGGCAAACTTCAGGGTTCTGTTCAGAAAGTTCCCGAACACATCAGCCAGTTCGTTGTTCCTTATCCGGAATTCCTCCCAGCTGAAATCGGTGTCCCTGTTCTCCGGAGCGTTGACCGCAAGTGCGAAGCGGAGCGGGTCCGGAGGCAGATGCTCGAGATAGTCCTTCAGCCATATGGCGGTCCCTCTACTGGTGGAGAACTTGACCCCGGCGATGTTGAGATACTCATTGGAGGGGATATTCCATGGCAGTACGAAGTCCCCCAGTCCATGAAGGATAGAGGGTTCGATCACTGCGTGGAAAACGATGTTGTCCTTGCCGATGAAGTGTATGAGTCTGGTCTCCGGGTCTTTCCAGTAATCCTTCCAGCGCTCAGGCTCACCCTTGCGGGCGAAGTACTCCTTCGTACTGCTTACGTAGCCGAGAAGGGCTTCGAACCAGACATAGAGCACCTTGCCCTCGGCACCCTCGACAGGTACGGGCACTCCCCAGCTCAGGTCTCTGGTGATCGCTCTCTCCCTGAGCCCCTCCTTGAGCCAGCCGTTGCAGTAATTGAGGACATTGGGACGCCAGTCGGAATGCTCTCCGAGCCATCCCTTGAGCCAGTCCTGAAACCGGTCGAGACAAAGGAACCAGTGCCTGGTCTCCCTCGGTACAGGTGTCGCCCCGCATATGGTACAGACAGGATTAACAAGATCAAGGGCATCAAGCCATGTTCCGCAAGACTCACACTGGTCTCCCCTGGCTCCCTCTTCACTGCATTCAGGACATGTCCCGCCCACGTATCTGTCCGGAAGATAGCGCTCGCATTCTCCGCAGTAGAACTGCTCCATGGGCTTTTCTACAATGAAACCCCTGTCGAGCAGCTTGAGAAAGACATCCTGCGCGAACCGGTAATGCTCGGGGGTCTCTGTCCTCGAAAAGTTGTCAAAGGAGATGCCCATTCTCCTGAAGTCCTCAGCGATGACTGAATGGTAATGATCCACGATCTCGCGGGGAGTCAGCCCCATTTTCTCCGCGGTTATTGTTATGGGAACTCCGTGCTCGTCAGTACCGCAGATGAAGATGACATCCTCGCTCTGCATCCGCAGGAAGCGTACATATATGTCAGCAGGAAGGTAGGCACCTGCGAGGTGTCCGAGATGGCTCGGTCCGTTGGCATACGGCAGGGCACTGGTTACAAGATATCTGCTCATCATAGGCTCCAAATCACGAAGAGGGCCTGCTCCCGGTAGCATTCCTGCTCCGCTTGCCTTGCTGCCCCCTCGAAGGGCTCTCGCTTCCCGTCGCTTTCCCGACGGGTTTGCGCTTCCTGTGATACTTCTCTATGTCCAGGGTCTTTTCCGATCCGTCTTCCATTTTAAGAGAGACCGTTTCCTGGAAAATGTCTATCCCCGTGACTTCCGCATGCTGCTTGCCTATCCTAACAGTTGCCCCGAGTCCGGGATACAGTCCTGCAGCTCTCCTATAGAATTCGGTTTCGAACGCAAGACAGCACATCAACCTGCTGCACAGCCCGGAGACCTTGGATGGATTCGGAGAGAGATTCTGATCCCGGACGGTCTTCAGGGTGATGGATCTAAAGTGGGAAAGGAAGGAGCTGCAGCACAGCTGTCTTCCGCATATGCCGACACCATCCTTCTTCCTGGCGTCATCTCTGACCCCGATCTGCCGCATCTCTATCCTTGCGTGGAACTTGCTGGCCAGATCCCTTACGATCCCCCGAAAATCGGTTCGCTGGTCCGCAGTGAAGTAGATCCTGATCTTCTTCCTGTCGAGCTGAACCTCACAGGCGGCAAGTCTCATCTCCAGTTTTCTCGTAACAACACGCTCTTCACAGAACTTCTGAACTCTTTTCTCGAACTCCCTGTTCTCTCTGTATTTGGTCATATCTGATGCGGTGGCTTTCCTGAGGTAGGAGCCCGCTATTGAGGCAACGGGTTCCCTTGGATCGTATTTGGCCACCACCCGGCCGAGATCAGTTCCACGGTCAACGGAGACCGCCACAAACTCGCCGACACCTGCCGGCTCTTCGGATTCATTGGCAAAGGTCTCCAGACGCTTGGCACTGAAGACGAGTCTGAACAGCTCTGTCGCATTCCGTCTGAATTCCCCTGTATTATCGTGCTGTTTTCCTTTATTCACACTCACTGAGCGCTTCCCTTTCCGGATAAGGTCGCGGATGAGACAAGTTCCCAGAGTCCCAGCAGAGCCGCGGAAAGTACTACCCTTGCCATTCCATTGCCCCTCAATCTCTCGCTGGCAGTATTGAATATCTCCAGTGCTTCCTGTGCCGCATCATCCGGTACTCTCAGTTTCTCCAGTTTATTCAGATCAATCACAAGCGGGGGAAGACCCCTGGCGACTCTTCTGATATCGTGCATACAGGCTCTCATACCGGTTACCAGCTCCATGGTTCCCTCTCTCCTCAGCTTCTGAGCCAGCGATACCGCCATGCTGATCACATCGGAGGGGAGATTTTCCGAGATGACCCGCTCCAGCACATCTGCAGGTCCCTCCTCCAACTCCTGAGACTCTTCACCCGCTGCGGCAATGAGCGCCCTCCCTGGACAGCCATCACTCATCCGTGCGAACTTCAGGGCCAGTTCGGGGGTGATGCCCATTTTCTCTTCAATTATCGAAGCCACGACCTCGGTCGGGAGGCGTCTGAACCGCACAAGGTGCGACCGTGATCTGACGGTAGGAAGAAGAGCCCTCCAGGAGGAGCTGACGAGAATGATCACCGTGTTGTCAGGGGGTTCCTCAAGGGTTTTAAGAAGCGCATTTGCAGCTTCTATCCGCATCCTGTGGGCGGCAGTGAATATCTCTATATGCCCATGACCCTCGAAGGACTTCATTGAAAGCCTCTTCTCCATCTCTCTGACCTGATGGATGGCTATAGCGGCATTGCCGGGAAAAGAGAGCGGAGT
>JAOZQW010000078.1 GCA_029932015.1 Candidatus Fermentibacteraceae bacterium | reverse complement strand
ACTTTCATCTCAGCAGTCACCGATACATCCCGCTTCATCTGAATGTCCCCCGGACTCTTAGAAATACCTAGTGAGACCAGTGAAGCTATCACCGTCAGCACTGAGCCGGTCAGAAAAGTCCCGCCTGCACCGATAGTCGGCATGAGGATGAATCCCGATAGAAGTACACCGGCTATCCCTCCGAGAGTATTGATCGAATAAAGCGAGGCAACACCGGAGATGACACCCCTCTGCTCCGCGACGCCTCTAACCATCACGGGCAGGGTTGCCCCCATCAGTACGGTGGGGACTCCAAGAAGGAGCACTGCGCCGATGAACCGGATCAATGTTAGAAGGATACCGGGGCCGAATGCCTGATAGAGTCCGGTAAAGACCGGAGTGAGAAGGGGCTGGATCAGAAAGGTCGCTGCTGCACTCAGCAGTATCCCTCCCTGAAGAAGGGCATAGGTTCTGAAGGGTCTGGCACCTGGCCTGTCTGCGCACTGTCCCAGCCACCAGCCCCCGATACCCATTCCACCCATGAATGCGACAAGGGTGGCGGCAAGGGCATAGCTCCCGCTGCCGGTCAGGAATGAGAGTCTTCGAATCCAGACAAGCTGGTAGACCAGACCGGCTGCTCCTGATAGAAACAGGGCAATGTGCGCCGAGAGCCAGACTCTGCTTCTCATTTAACTCCTTCAAAGCAGCTCAACGATAACATTGATGACCGGAGGTTGAGGTCTACTGAGAACTCTGATTGGCTGTCAGGAGGAAGCATGTGCAAGCGGATGCTTTCCAACAAGTGACGGAGCGTCAGGGCCACCGACTGTTATGAAGGAATGAGGCCCGGCCTCAGATCGTGATCGTACCTCACCAGATGATAATCCCTTGGATATGAATCTGCCTCATCGTACACTGCCATCAGAACGAGTACCCCTCCATCATCAAGCAGCATCATAAGCACAGGTGAATTCTGATCAGGATATTGTAGAACGCTCCTCCAGACCTCGATACCTGCCTGGTCCAGTTTCATAAGGAAGATATCAGTATCTGACGGCGGCATGAACCAGCCATCTTCCCTATCGGAACCCGTATAGCCTGCAATCACAATTGAGTCCTCTGGATCGATAGATAGGAGATCTCCACCTGCATGGAATCTGAGGGACTCCAGAACCCTCCATACCTCTCTACCATCCTGATCCAGCTTCATCACCACCATATACAGATTCATGCCCAGACTATCGGTAACACCTGTCATGACGAGTCCCCCTGCAGGAGTCTCCGCAAGTGAGTGCATGGAGATGATCGGACCGCCCTGAAGCCGGAACTCGGCTCTTGAGAGGAGTTCTCCCCCGCTGGAGATCCGTATCACATCCCACATATCACTTCCAGGTTCCGGACCAAAAAGAGCCCAGCATCCTCCGTTCTCAGATGGCTGTATGCGCTGAGGGATCCCCTCGTAACCAGCCACTGTGTCAACAATGCAGGTCCAGAGTGTATCTCCGGCGGGTGTGATCCCGACCACACCCTCCGGAATAGTCATCTGTAGATAATCAATATCCCTTATCGGCATTGGAAAGAAAAGGACCTGCACCGGTGGTTCTGCACACTCTTCTGAGATTGAGATCCTGCCGGTCAGTACATCGATCTCAAGAGTACTGACTGGTCCATTCTCCCAGAGGTACGGAATAAAATCGATTGTGTAACTTGAATCCGTGCTGTTGATGCGGAGAGGGGTTCCCGGGATGGAAATATCCCCCAGATCAGTCCAGGAGCCTCCAGCAGAAATCGATGAAAGGAGGATCGGGAACAGGAGCATAATTCTCGAGATCATGCATTCACCTCCAGGAAAAGTGGTTATCGATCAGGCAGCACCTTCTGAATAGGATGATTACGTGTGATGATTTGATCAGTGGGGTCATCTTCCGAATAATGTTTTCAGTACTGCCCATGTAGCTGTATTAAACCCCTCAGGTATACCTGTCACATCAACATCATCGAAAAGACAGCTCAGAGAAACATCTGAAAGTCCGGCGCAGAAGAGTGCAACGGAACCCGGTGCAGAGAGCGTATCGGTGGCTGAGACCATCCACCAGTCAGGCTCATCCGCTGAGTCATCCGTCCATGCCCTGCCCCTGTAGTCAGTCCCGGACACCTCGAATCTTATCCTGTACTCCTGACCGAGATTCACCTCAAACGGCTGATGATCCAGTATCTCGATAGTTGTCCAGTGCCATCGGTAGAGCCGAAGGGACTGATGAGGCTCAGAAAGGACCAGCATCAGATTGTATGGAGTATCCTCACGGAACCTGATCATCATACCGAAAAAAGTGCCTGTCTCGGGCAGTACAAGACATGTTGCGGAATAATCAGGTACACTCATGAAACCAGCCGCATCACCGTTGAACGAGATACCGTGATTCTCCTCGTAACCGCCATGCATCCAGTACATCCCGTCAACAACTTCGTATTCCACCATACTGATCTCATGCCAGCCATCCGCGGTCCCGTCGTTGAAATCATCATAGAAGAGGGTGGGGGATACAGACAGTGCCGGGATCAGAAGAAGCAGAAGGAGGATCTGATGCATGAGTACACCTCCATGGTGATTTGTGACCGATGTATCCCTAAGGTATCTCCTCTGCACGCAAGGGGGTCAAGCGGACAGATCGACTCTTGTGAACCCGCATATGGAGCATACTTGCATCAGGTTAGTATGTTACTTCATAACAGCAACAAGGAGGGATTTCATGAACAGAGGGATACTTCACATACATTTTCTGCTCATCAGCATTATCAGTCTTGCCGGTTTCGGCTGCGGGACAGGGAATGAGCCTGTCCAGGAGATCACCGAACCGGATGCCCAGACCAGCCTTCGCGAGCTTGTCTTTGTCGATTCAATTGGAGTGGAGCTGGGTGATTCCAACTTCGTGCTTGGCTCTATCGAAGCCGTCTCACACACCTCCGAGGGCAACATCCTGCTGCTCGACAGACCGGCTGCGCGCGTCAGGGAATACACTGCTGACGGTGAATTCGTAAGGAATCACGGCAGGCGCGGATCAGGGCCGGGAGAGTTCATCAATCCTCTTTCGATGACCAGGCTCACAGATGGCAGGATGGCTGTACTGGACCAGCAGACAGGCGGCATCCATCTCTTCAGTCCCGAAGGTGAATGGCTCGGAATTTCAGCCGAGATAACGAACGAGCCCATCCTCTGGATAACTCCTGCAGATGGCGACCAGTTCATCGGAAACCTCATCAGCTGGGACATCGAGAACGACCAGCTTTTCGCGACGGCTATCGTGGGGAGGTTCTCTGCGGATTCAGCGGAAGCGAATCTTGTCTACTGGGAGAACACCTTCCCCTTCGACTTCATTGACTTCTCGGTACTGGTGGAGGAAGCCTATTTTGCCCAGACCTGGACTTCCGATAGAGAAGGCAATGTCTTCATGGGTCCGAGGGATCCCGAGGTTTATCAGATAACCGGCTTCGATCTGACCGGTGAGCCCTTCGTCGAGATATCCATGGACATCCCGATGGTGGAGAAGGATGCCGATGAGATCGCCTTTGAGGCCGAGTTCTGGAACCAGCGCGCCAGGAACATGGGGGCCAATGTAACCACGGACTTCGATGTGAACCCTTTCCGATGGATGATCCATTCAATGGGGATCGATGACCAGGACAGGCTCTGGGTCAGAAGGGGTACTGAGGGAACTCCTACATTTGATGTTTTCGACTACGCCGGAGAACACCTCTTCACCGCATCACTTCCGACCATTACCGGCTACCAGGGACTGCTCTGGGAAATAAAGATCGACGAGTTCGGAATTCTCGCCTGGTCGATGGATCCCCTGGACGGCTATCAGAAGCTCTATACGCTTAAGCTGGTCGGCGACTGACGAAATTCAGTCTCTGAGAGCCCTCAGGACTGTATCCCTGAGTTCAGTGATAGTGTATGGTTTTCTCAGGACCTCATTGAAACCGTACTCAGAGTATCTCGACATGACCGGTGAGTTGGAGTACCCGCTGGAAACAATGATCCTTGCTTCTGGATCAAGCTTTCTGATGAGTTCCATGGATTCCTTCCCGCCCATGCCGTCAGGCACAGTCAGGTCGAGGATGACAACGTCGAAAGGCGTGCCCTCCTCAAAGCGCCTGCGGTACTTCTCGTAGGCCTCCAGTCCGTCTGAAGCGGTTCGTGTCGCGAATCCGGTGACATCAAGCATCTCTCCGCTGACGCTCCGTATCATCTCCTCATCATCCATGAGGAGTACACTTGTGGCTTCCATTTTTTCCACACTATCTGCATGAGTGGCATTGAATTCGCAGACACCGGCAGCCGGGAAGTAGAGTTTGAAGCATGTGCCCTTTGCAGGCTCGGACTCGACCATTACGTAGCCTTCATGCTTTCTGACCACGGAATAAACGATGGATAGTCCCAGTCCCGCACCAGGCCTGTCGCTTGTGGTGGAGAAGAAGGGATCGAATATCCTCGGAAGACTCTCCTCGTCGATACCAGTACCGGTGTCAGCAATGGAGATCATCAGATAGCCCTCCTTCCTGTCCGCCATACCAGGTGATACATCCCTCGAGGACATGTTGATCGCAGAGACGGAGAGCCTTCCTCCCTCCGGCATGGCGCATACAGCGTTGGAAACCAGGTTCCTTACGACCTGGATGAACTGCACTTTGTCCGCAGTGATGGACATGAGGTCTTCAGGAAGGTCGAAGCTGCAGGTGATATCCGTAGCTTCAAGAGAAGCTGTGACTACTTCCCTGAGAATCGATGGGACCGATAAAGCACTCCTTATGGGATCTCCACCGCTGGAAAAGACGAGGAGCTGTCCGGTGAGTTCCGCTGCCTCCCTGCATATCCCGCTTGCAGCAGTCAGGTGCTCAAGAGCATCTGGACCGCATTCAGGTCTTGCCAGCTGAATATTGCCCAGTATTCCTGTAAGCAGGTTATTGAAATCGTGGGCTATTCCGCCTGCGAGCTCCCCAACGGATAGTAGTTTGTCCATGCGGACCGTTCTGGAGCTGAGTTCCTCCAGCTTGCGCTGTGCGGCCTGCTGCCCCGTTACATCGCGAACGGTTCCTATTGCGGCTATACCCTCTTCGAATGGTATCCTGGAAACAATGAAGTCGAAGTCTCTCACATCTCCGGATGCGTTCACGATACGGGCCTGGTATCGTTCAGGAGCGGGGGTACCATTTGATCGGGCAGTTCCATACGACGCAAGACGCTGCCTGTCTTCCGGATGAACGAGTGACTCGACGCTGAGAGTGAGAAGTTCCTCCTTCGGATAACCGAGCATCTCACAAAGCCTGTCGTTGACGAATTTGAATGTAGAACCCGAGTAGACATAGATACCGTCACGGCTCTGGTTCACAACAATACCGTAAAGGTGCTCGCTTGCTGATAGTTGCTGCTCCAGCATGTATCTGGCAGTAACATCGGAGGCTGTGCAGATCAGGCAGCTGTGTCCACTGCCGGAAATCGAGACCGGAGTCCTGGTTACATCAAGGAGACGTCTGGATCCGGTGTGATCCGGCACCCATTCCTCGGTACGAAGAGATTCCCGCCGGGCTATGACATCTCTGTTCACGGAAATGAGATGATCGGTCCCAGGGGACATCCCGAGAACATCGATGATCCTTGACGAGAGGAAAGAGGAAGGACTTCTGCCGAGAAATGAAGCATGTACTGCATTCGCGAAGGAATAGGTCTCAGCATCTGATAGAACCCAGATCTGTAATGGGATACAGTCTGCCGCAACTGGCAGTGAAAGCAGTTCAGGTGAAGATCGAACCAATGTCTCTCCAGTCACCCCTCCGGCGCCTGGTTTCTCCCCGGCTGCCCGCACCGGAGAGATCACAAGTGTGAATATTACCCCTGATCACCTGTCGTTACAAGTGGAGGATATTACTCATCCCCTTCCTGGGTGATCCTGAATCCACAACTCACGAGAGCCTTCATCAGTTCCTGTGGATCAGCACCCCACAGACCGAGCTTTCGCGAGATGTGCTCCGTCCATGAATAGTCATCGAAAGTGAATTTCTCCGCAGCCCCTTCTGGCAGGGGGATCATGAAGTCGGCCTTCCTGTAGTACTCCTGCTCCAGGTATCCTGTGTCCATTACATCGATCGCTTCACTCACCTCATCTGCCGAGAGTTCAGGATATCTCTCTTCGAACAGATGAAAGGACATCGGATATCTCGGTCTGACCGGCGGGTCCTCTGCAGGATAGCCCATCGTCAGCATCACAACTGGATCAGGTATCATTCCCGCTCCTCGTCATGAACTGTGGTTTGCGGACAGATCCTCAACAAGACCACAAATTCGTCTCCCCTCACCATACGTGGGAGGTTATCCGCGACCGTCGATGAAAGCATATCTCTTCATTTAAGTACTTCCTTCTTCGCACAGACCTGTTCGCGTCAAGCACAACAGATGATTATAACCTCATCGAAGTAGTTGACTCAAATCCTGCACTGGAGGCTGACCATGTTGGGCAACACCCTGAAATCAGGTCTGATCACAGCAATCCTGCTGCTTGCAGCGGCATGCGGCGAGCCACAGGATCCCGCGGCTGCAGAGGGCGGCAGATCAGATGGACTCACTATCGAAACTGATACTGATATCCCCTCGGTAAGAACAATTGAGGCGGTCGATCCATCCAGTCCGGGTCTGACCACCTGCACGCTCGCTGTTGCACCTGACGGAGCTGAATGGGAGATATCTCTCCTGTGGACTGGACCGCCTGAGACGGTAGATGGTTTCCACAGGATCCATACTATCTCGCTCCGTCCACTGGAAGGCGGTGAGACCACCGTGTTCCAGAACCTCGAAGCGGATATTCCGGATGTAATGGATGCTTCAGGATACCTTGTCATTGAGGACATGAACTTCGACGGTTACATGGATTTCAGACTGATGGAGCATCCAACAGCAGGACCGAACACATACTGGCTCTTCTGGCTGTATGATCCTGAGACCAGCGGCTTCGGAAGAGTTGAAGAGTGGGAGGAACTGGGACTGGTCTCCCCTGAATTCCTAGCTGAGGACCAAAGGATCAGATCATTCAGCAGGGATGGCTATGGGCTCTACCAAACGCGAGTATTCGATATCGCTGAAGGAATTCCCGTACTTGCCATTCGGATACATACGGAATGGGAGGGTGACACACTCTATTCCGTTACAGAGGAGCTGGTTGATGGCGTCATGATGCAAACAAACAGGGAAATTCTCGAGGAGGAGGTCTGAATGCTCAGCAGTCAGAGAAAGAGGATAATCGATTTCAGGGATCAGAGGGACTGGAAACAGTTTCACGACCCCAAGAATCTCGCTGAAGCAATCATCATCGAGGCCGGGGAGCTGCTTGAGAATTTTCTGTGGAAGACCACAGAGGAATCTCGCAATCTCCCCTCTGATACCGTCACTGCCATCGGTGAGGAGATAGCAGATATAGCCATCTTCGTTGCGATGATAGCTCACGAAATGGATCTTGATCTATAAGCCATTATCGATCGCAAACTGGATATAAACGAAAAGAAGTACCCGGTTGAGACATCGAAGGGGAGCGCTGCCAAGTACACCGACATTCCCTGATCAGCTTTCGAGTCCCTGCCGATCGTCCATGACTGCCGGTGCAGGTCGGTATATGAACGGAGAGTAAAGCATGCAGGCATTTGTACAGACCATTGTAACTCACATAGCCTGGATTGCCGAAGCCGCTGCTGCCGCAGTGATCCTCACCGGAATGATCCAGGCGCTATGGATATACTTCTCCAGAAACCTTCGTAGCCGATGCAGCGCACGTGAAATGCCGAGAGGCAGGCTGAAACTTGGACACGCCCTGTCGCTTGCCCTTGAACTCCTGATAGGAGCGGACATCCTGAAAAGCGCCGTTTCGCCAACCTGGGAGGATCTCGGACAGCTTGCGGCAATAGTCGCCATCCGGACAATTCTCAACTATTTCCTGCTGTATGAGATGCGAGCTCTGCAAAATGGTGAAGAACGGGACGAGGACTGAGCCTCCCCGCACCTTCCTCATTCAGCTGGATCCACTAGAGGATGTGCCACTCCTCTTCGCTGGTCTGACTCAGACTGACGCCGTTGTTCTCGAGTACTCCCCTGAACCACTCAAGTGACTTCTCGAAACGGTCAAGGAATATGGATGCACCATCAAGGGTCTTGAGCTCTAGTATCTTTTTGTTCCTGTAATACTTGCCTCTGGCAACCCTCATACCTTTCAGTGGAAGGCTCATCGGTTTGCCCTTGGCAAGTTTCCTGAGAAGGAGACCCAGTAGACCGAACTGTGAATGAAGGAGCGCTCCTTTTCCGGGGTCGAAATAGATGAATCTCCGGTCGGTAATTATACATTTCGTATGTACCGGGTACTTCAGCTTACCGGTGCCCTGCAGTGTATACCGCGACTGCTCTTCAAGGATCCTCTCTCCAGGCTCCAGCTCCAGTTCCTTTCCCATCCATGTCCCTTCCCCAGTTATCGTCTACAATCCCACAATTCACATGGCTTACATAACAGATCAAATCTCCTCATGCCTGCACTCCATGTCAGGATTCAGGGAGAACGATCAGAGTGAGGAGAGGAGTTCACTCAGATCAGAGCCACTGTATACTGGAAGCATACAGGCTCCCTCCCTGCATACGTAAGCTGCCGGACTGCCCTGAACGCTGATATCCGGCAACCAATCCGGCATGGGAGCACCACCGCCTGGCTCAATGAGAAGCACTGTCCTTCGCGGATGGTACCCCTCGGCCAGGACATGCAGCATTTCGCGAACGGTCGGATCGTCCCTCTCTCCGGTAACAACCACTTCCACACCAGAGCCGCCTGCCAATGCTGAGGAGAGCATCATTGCATGCCCTGAGGGGGATGCTGCAGCGGCGCTTGCGAAAGCGCTTTCAATGCCCTCGGCAGAATTGCGGTAGTGCGGGTCACCTGTCAGTCTCCAGAGTTCAGTAAGGTTCCACAGCTCAACGGAGCTACCCGAGGGAAGGGCTCCATCGTAGCTCTCCATGAACCTCGGGATCGAGGCGTCCCCGGTATCAGATGTGAAGTAGTAACCTCCCCCAGGT
>JAOZQW010000077.1:8664-9089 GCA_029932015.1 Candidatus Fermentibacteraceae bacterium | reverse complement strand
TCCACGGCCGCGGTTATTACGGTAAGCTGTCCGAATTGCCTGAGTCTGAAAATCCCTTCGGGTGCTGCAACTATGCATACAAGAATAATCCTGTTGACACCCTTTTCCTGCAGGAAGCCCAACACACTGGCTGCGGTCCCCCCGGTTGCAAGCATTGGGTCGAGGATGATGATATCCCTTCCTCGAAGATTCTGTGCTGAATCATAGAGCCACTTCGCCTCACCGGAGTTCTCATCTCTTCGGAGGGCCACAAAAGCTACAGGTGATTCGGGTAGAATCTCCTGAAAGGGAGAGAGCATTCCGAGACCGGCCCTCAGTATCGGCAGCAGAACAGGGGTATTCACACAGATCTCACCAAGAGTCGCCTCCATTGGAGTCTCTATGCTGACCGGCTCAGTTGAAAGGTTCCTTGTGGCTTCTACTGC
>JAOZQW010000077.1:2308-8654 GCA_029932015.1 Candidatus Fermentibacteraceae bacterium | reverse complement strand
TCCCAAGTCTATGGGACAACTTTCTGAAATCATCGGGGCCTGTTCCACGGTCCCGGAGTCTCGTCAGAATGTCCCTTGCTACTGGATGCTCGAATTCAATAGTTTCCATTGTCGTCTCCGATGTATAGTATTCCCTTTTCGACAGCGGAGAACATAAGAACAGGAGAGGGTGACTGCCAGTTGGCGGGACGGAAGGGAGCCTTGCTGTGGAGCTTCTGAGATCGCTCAGTGAACGAGGTCTTGTCTACCAGATGACTGCAGAGGAGAAGCTTGCAGAGCTTCTGGATGGATCCAGGCTGACATTCTATATCGGTTTCGACCCTACGGCTGGAAGTCTGCACCTCGGGCACCTGGTCCCACTCATGATAGCCAGACACCTCCAGAATGCAGGTCATAGACCGCTGATAATCGTGGGCGGCTGTACAGCACTGGTAGGAGATCCTTCCGAAAGAAGTGCGGAGCGCACCTACGAGCCAAGGGAAACGATCGATGGGTGGGCCCGCTCTATCAAGACGCAGCTTCAGCGCTTCCTTGACTTCTCCGCCAGAGAGAATGGTGCCCTGCTCCTGGACAACCGCGAGTGGCTGGATGATCTGAAGCTGATCGACTTCCTTCGGGATACCGGGAAGCACTTCAGTGTGAACAGGATGCTCTCGGCGGAGTCGGTCAAACTCAGGCTGGAGGGAGGCATCTCCTTCCTCGAGTTCAGCTACAGCCTCCTTCAGTCATACGATTTCCTGCACCTCTTCCGTACCGAGGGCTGCATTCTGCAGGTTGGCGGGTCGGACCAGTGGGGCAATATAGTCGCAGGTATTGACCTCGTTAGAAGGGTCGAAGCCTCGGAAACATGGGGCTTCACCTGTCCGCTGGTCACTGGTAGTTCGGGAGAGAAGATGAGCAAGAGTCAGGCCGGAGGAGCCATATGGCTCGACCCGGAGCTCACCACGCCTTACGACTACTACCAGTTCTGGATGAATGTCGATGACCGGGATGCCATCTACTTCATGAAACTCTACACTTTCGTCCCCGGCGACGAGATAGATGAACTGGCACGGCTCACCGGAGCCGACATCCGAAAGGTAAAGGAGAGACTTGCCTTCGAGGCAACCTCACTGGCTCATGGTGAAGACAATGCGAGGAAGGCTGAGAAAGCCTCCAGATCGCTTTTCGGTGGAAAGGGAGACCTGGACGAGGTCCCCACCCTGCAGCTCGCTGAGTCCAGGCTCAGCAAGGGTGTCTCATTCCTGGATCTTTTCGTAGAGACAGGACTGTGCCCGAGCAGGAGCGATGCCCGCAGACTCGGCAAACAGGGAGGTCTGTACCTGAACGGTGAGCGCATCGCTGACCCCATGCAGAGCATAGCAGTCTCAGACCTGAAAGAGGGCGGCCTTCTCCTCAGGGCAGGCAAGAAGAGGTATTACAGGATAGAGTTCAGCTGAGTCAGAGGTTGAGCACCCGAGCTGAAACAGTACTGATCCCGTCTGAGTAATCAAGGATACAGACACCTGGAGGTCGGTTCGCAGCCTCCCAGGTAAACTCAGCCGTTCCTGAGACAAAACTCGTACATGCAAGTTCATCAATGAGACGGCCGGTGATGCTGAATACTCTTAACATTGCCGGTGTCCTGGATATGCCTTCCACACTGACATGCAGAATGCTCGTGAATGGGATAGGAGATGCATTAATAACCAACCGGGAGACCGCTCCCTCTCCCTCGCTGCAGCCAAGCTGGATGGTGGTATTGAGGTAGACCCACATGTAGTTGGATCCTGATTTGAGGATATCCAGATCGGAATCCAGATCCAAGAACAATGTTCGAAGTAGGATCTGTGCTGTCCCGCTGGAGAACAGTGCATCATCAGGATCATCGGAAAAGTATCCGTCTCCGTAACCGGGAATGATCTCACTATTACCGCTGATACTCAAGTCCAGATGGCCATCAAGATCAATATCCCTAGCTTCTAGACTGTATTGTACAGCACCGCCGTTCTCGTAGTATGCTGAATCACTTGCCAGGAATGTTCCATCCTGCTGATTGATGAATACTCCGACAGCGTACTCGTCCAGAGATGCGTAACCACCTCCCGCAATATCCGGATACGAATCCTCGTTGAAGTCACCCGCTTCTATGTATTGAATCACTGTATTAGCTGGATATGAACCATATATATCCGGAGCTTCACTGAAAGAACCGTCTCCATTCCCCATGAAAACAGCAATTCCATAGCTTCTAGGACCATGATCGTAGTAGCTGCAAATTAGATCCTGATCTCCATCCAGGTCCAGATCGCAGACTTCAGTAGACATATAGTAATAATGCTGTTGATCCTTATTGTATCCCCAGGACTTCACGAAATTGCCGAGGCCATCACCGAGAAATACGTGCATCGAGTCTCCATGCAGCGACACAACATCAAGATGCTCATCATCATTCAGATCAGATATCGATCCGCAGGGACCCCAGAAATGCCCCAGGTCCTCAGGGGCACCAAAAGTACCGTTTGAAGAGGTACAAGGATGAAGATTGCTGAAAACACTGCCTGGATTGCTGCTTCTTTTCTCATCATCCACCACCTTAATTCAGTACTACAACTTGAGTGAAGGTGTCAACTCTCCATTGATAGGCGTGAAGAAATGAGGCCGGGCCTCATTTCTTCAATAATCGAAGATCTGAGGCCCGGCCTGAGATCTACCTGAGATCTATAAGATCTAGCGTCCGCCGCCTCCGCCGCTCGATCCGCCTGAATCTCTGCCGCCGGTGCTTCCGCCTGTTGTTCCGCCTTCAGTTCCCGGACGTGTTCCTCCGGAACCGGAGTCTCCGCTCCTGGCTCCTATCTGATTGAACTGGGTCCTGAGATCGGAGATCTGCCACTCGAGAGAACCGAGCTCGTCACGAAGTGAATCGTTCTCGAGAGCAAGACTGTCCATCTGGAGTACCATTTCCTCGATGTCCTCCCTGGCCGCAATCAGGCTGTCATCAAGGTCGGTGAGGGTTCGGCCGAGAGCCTGAATGCTGTCGGGCACGTCTGCGAGAGACTCTGTGAGTTCATCCACGGATTCCAGCAATCCCTCGAAATCGGCAGATGCCACTCCAGGCGAAGGGCGTGAGCTGGTTCTGCCTGTGGAATCAGGACCTCCCTCGAACTGGTCGATATCCATGCCTGTGACAAGCACCTCGAGGTCGGCAAGTTCACCTTCGAGTTCCTGTAGCCTGTCGTTCACTGCGCTGTCGTCATAGGTGACTGTAGTCTCCAGCTCCTCCATCCTCTCCTCGATCTCTCCCATCCCCGGCATGCTGCAGGCGACAAGCATCAGTACGGATGCAACGATAAAGTATCTCATACCCACTTCAGTTCCCTTCAGATGATTCGCCGAATACCTCGGCAGTATATGTTTGAATCGCAATTCTGTCTCCATCCTTCCATGCATCCGGCGAAAGCCCGGCCTTCATGCATGTATGGGCAAGGAGCGTCTCCCTGTCCCATCCCTCCTCCTCTGCAACCTGCGGCAGGAGAGTCCCCGAATATGGTCCTGACCTTACATAGATGCCATGAATACCTGGAACAACCTCTTCCGCCTTCGCAGGGGACATTGGACTGAGAAGCGACAGCTGAATCAGGAGTCCTCCCACTTCATCAGGTGTCACAGGTCGGAATCTGGGATCATGGACAGCGGCCGATGCAGCCATTGCCGCAACTGTATCTCCTAAGGAGCCGACCCCGATGAAATGACCTATACATCCTCTGAGAGCGCCAGAACCGGTCTTGAGCGTGACAAAGGCGCCGCCCGTCCGGTCGAAGGGTGATCCATCCGGCACTTCAGGGAGTGCGGTCCCCTCAGCGGCGGCGAGTACTGAAGCTCTTGCCAGCTTCAGCAGCAGTCTCCTCTCTTCAGTTGATGTCACAGGGGATCCCCCTTCCGAGCCGCATACCCGGAGAAATATCCGACTACAGCACTTCTATCCCCGCTGGCAGTTGCTGAAGTGTCATAGGATATCCTGCCGAAATCCGTGCATCCGCCGAGAAGGCAGTAGTGCATCATGGTCATCATCGGTCCGGAACCGCAGGCTTCAGCCTCACCATCCTCGATGAGTGCCTCTATCTTCTCCGGATCACCGCTGCAGAATGCACTGATGAGCCTTTCGTCCATTGCAGATGCAAGTCGCAGAGGGTGATAGTGCGAAAGGTCGCTTGATGCCACCACGAGAGTTCTGTCTCTGGCTGAAAGTGCAGATGAGAGCAATTCTGCAAGACGCTTCGAAGCGGCTTCGGAACTGTCGCCCTGGAGTATCACTGCGATATCCGCATCAGGCCATCTGACCTGAATGAAGGGGACCTGGACTTCAGCCGAATGCTCGCTCATATGCGCCGCAGGCTGGAACATGCAGCCGGCCTCCAGAAGTGCGGATGTCAACTCCCTGTCGATTGAGACGATCCCCAGGGGAGTTCTAAATCCGGCGCCATCGAAGACCGAATACCCCCTGAGGGGGTACCGGTGCGATGGAGCGACAATAACGACTGTATCGACGGTTTCCGGTGCGGATGCATAAGCGGTTCCTGCTACAGCACCGGAGTAAATGTAACCCGCATGAGGACTTACAAGACCGATCAGACCGGACAGAGAGTCACAGGCCGCATCTCTCATGAAGCCATAGACCTTGCCGTACAGGACATTCCTGTCATCCGGATAGAATGTCCCGGCTACGACAGGCTCTCTTATCACTGTTCCGCTCTCCCTGCAACGGCCAGGTCTTCCATGCCGTAAATGCCCGGCTCTCTCCCGATGATGAACTGTGCAGCCCTGAGAGCACCGAGCGCGAAGGTCCTCCTGCCGGTAGCGGCATGCGAAAGGAGGAGTCTCTCACCGTCACCTAGAAGATGGAGCTGGTGTTCACCTGCTACATCGCCTCCGCGGACGGAGTGCATCCCAATCTCATCCGGAGTTCTCGGTCCTGCGGCGCCATGCCTGCCATTAAGCATATGAGCGGCATTCCGTGAGTCCCGCCATATCTCGAATAACCTGATTGCAGTGCCGCTCGGACTGTCGACCTTGCCCCTGTGATGGAACTCCACGATCTCCAGATCAAAGTCGTCTCCGAGCAGTTGAGCTGCCTCTGCGAGTAATCTGCCGAGAACGAAGACACCCAAACTCATGTTGGCCGACCTGAAGACGGGTCTGACCAGCGCCCACTTCCGAAGGAGTTCTTCACCCTCAGGACCTATGCCGGTAGTTCCCGTCACTAGAGCGACATCCTTCCTGCGCTCCAGAAGCCTGTCAAGATCGCTCCATGCCGAAGGAAGGGAGAAATCGATCACGACCTCTACCCCATCGGGCAGTGGTGTATCAGCATCCAGTCCAGGTGGGCGGGAGTCATAGCAGGCAAGCACTGATGTGCCGGTCTCCTCCTGAAGGAGCCTTCCCATGCGACCCTCGCTGCCGAATACGGCTATAGAAATCAAATCAGCCCTGCCTCCGCCAGTACTATCTCCAGATCAGGGACGAAAATATCTGTGAGCGGCACAAGAGGCAGTCTCAATTCGTCCTTTATCATCCCCATCAGACTGAGAGCCTTCTTGACAGGAGCAGGATTTGTCTCAAGGAACATTGCTCCCATGACCGGATAGAGTTTCTCCTGTATTTCCCTCGCTTCAATAAGAGAACCGGAAGAGGTCAGCCTCATGAGAGAGGACATCTCAGCGGGGGCGATATTGGAAATGACCGATATGACACCGACGGCCCCGAGAGCCACCTGGGCCATCGCGATGGCGTCATCTCCACTCAGGATGGCTATATCATCGCAGAGACAGCGTATCGCAGTGACGCGTTCGGCAGAGCCTGCTGCATCCTTGATGGCGGTTATCCGGGGATGCCCTGCAAGCCGCGCTACGGTCGCGGGTTCGATGGAGACTCCCGTTCGTCCGGGAACATTGTAAAGGATCACATCGCAGTTCACGCTGTCGGCAACCGTCGTGAAATGCCGGTACTGCCCTTCAGCGGTAGGCTTGTTGTAGTATGGAGTTATGAGAAGAAGTCCGTCGACGCCGAGTGCCGCGGTTTGCTTTGAGAGTTCCACTGTGGCCGCCGTATCGTTTTTGCCTGATCCGGCAAAGACAGGCACTCTTCCACGGACAGAATCCATAACTGTCTGCACTACCTGTAGGTGTTCCAGTGTAGAGAGAGTGGCCGCTTCACCGGTGCAGCCGCAGGCTAGAAGACCATCTATACCCTGTTCTATCTGCCAGTCGACAAACCCTCGCAGGGCGGGAAGGTCAAGCTTCCCGCCGCTGAAAGGAGTGACCAGGGCTGTTATTGCTCCGCTGGGCAACACTCTACTCTCCCTTCTTCT
>JAOZQW010000077.1:387-2298 GCA_029932015.1 Candidatus Fermentibacteraceae bacterium | reverse complement strand
ACTCTATCGGCAGCGGGAAGATAGTGGTTGAATTGTTCTCCACCGCGATCTCTGAGAGTGTCTGCATATAGCGGAGCTGGAGCGCTATCGGGTGCTGTGCAATGATATCGGCGGCATCGGCAAGTTTCTGCGAAGCCTGGAACTCGGCGTCCGCCCTGATGATCTTTGCTCTTCTGTCCCTCTCTGCCTCAGCCTGCTTTGCCATGACCCTCTGCATGTCCTCAGGGAGATCGACATGCTTCACCTCGACGGTGCTGACCTTGATACCCCAGGGGTCGGTCATCCTGTCCAGGATGTTCTGCAGCTTGGCATTGATCTCGTCACGCTGGGAGAGGAGCTCGTCGAGTGTAGCCTCACCCAGAACGCTCCTGAGGGTGGTCTGGGCGAGCTGGCTGGTAGCGTAAATGTAGTTTTCAACCTCGAGTATGGCCTTCTTGGGGTCGATGACCCTGAAGTAGACCACAGCGTTCACCCGGACGGAAACGTTATCCTGTGTGATGACATCCTGAGGTGGGACATCCATTGCAACTACGCGCAGGTCCACCTTGCGGATGGCATCTATCATGGGCCAGACGATGATGAGCCCGGGGCCTTTGAGTCCTATCACTTTACCCAGTCTGAATATGACCCCTCTCTGGTACTCCTTCAGCACCTTGAGCGCTGAAACGAGGAACAGAAAGAGTATTACTGCCACAACTACCGCAACAGGCATTGTTGCCTCCAAATCTGTTAAGCTGCTTCCAACCAGGACGGATCGGGCTAGATCTCTATCAGCCTGACCCTCAGTATCATCGAATCATCCTCTATATCGACCACCTCAACTATATCACCCTTGGAGAGGATGATACCCGGTGCAGAGGGTCTGCACCACCAGAGCTCACCCCTGATCTCGACGAGTGAGCGATGCCTGAAGGAGGAGGCCTTCACTATCGGTCCTGTCTCACCGAGCATTGTGAGCTCACCTGTCTCGTCCGGGGCGTTCTGCGCCTTGAGCCCCAGATAGAGCTGGATAAGTCCCAGAAGCAGGATCAGACCTCCCCCCGTCAGTATCATCGGGAGAAGATTCAGTTCGATCTCTATCGGCAATATCAGCATCATTCCATCCTCCAGTCAGATGTCGTCTCCACGCCCTTGAGCCTGAGATCCAGTGCTGTGGGATTCGTTGCGGCTGCAAGAGCGGTCTCACGACTTATCCTGCCCTCGACTATCAGCTTATGAAGAGCCATATCGAAGGTCTGCATGCCGTACTGGGAATAGCTGCTTTCCATTGTGGAGGGTATGAGATAACTCTTTTCGGGATTCACAATGCACTCCTGGATAGTAGATGAGTGAACGAGAACTTCAGCTGCGAGAACAAGTGTATCATCCTCTATCCCCGGCAGCAGACGCTGTGATATCACTCCGGTCAGAAGCTGTCCGAGCTGAAGTCTGACAAGCTGCTGCTGGGATGCGGGGAATACATCGATGATCCTGGTGATCGTCTCAGCTGCATCGCCCGTATGAAGAGTACTTAGAACAAGATGTCCTGTCTCCGCACCTGTAAGGGCTGTTGCAATGGTCTCGGAGTCCCTCATCTCCCCGATGAGAATGACATCGGGGTCCTGTCTGAATACCGACCTGAGTGCAGAAGACCATGTCTCGGTGTCAATGCCGACCTCACGCTGACATATGGTCGATTTGATATCCCTGTGCAGGAACTCTATGGGATCTTCAATAGTGACTACATGAGCCGAACGGTGCTTGTTGATATGATTGATTACGGAGGCAAGTGTTGTCGATTTCCCGCTTCCGGTGACACCTGTTACAAGGACCAGGCCCCTCTGCTGCATCGCTATTTTCTTCACCACATCGGGAAGACCGAGCTCGTCCATATCAGGAACGGCATATGGGATTATCCGCATGACGATGGCG
>JAOZQW010000077.1:0-377 GCA_029932015.1 Candidatus Fermentibacteraceae bacterium | reverse complement strand
CCCTGAATCTGGCATGTCCGGGAAGTGAGTGACCGAGGTCCAGCTCCTCGCCCCGCCGGAGTCTGTCGGCCTGACGATCAGTTATCAGGTCGTCCACGAGCCTTTCAATATGCTCAAGCTGCATTGGCTCGAAATCCTGCAAGTGCTGTATTACGCCTGATTTGCGTACAATGGGCCGGCATCCAACCTTGAAATGAATGTCACTGACCTCATCCTCAAGGATGGCCAGGAGGAGTTTGTCAATTGCCTTCTTCTGGCTCATACAGACCGTTCCCCTCTATGTAATGTCGAACACTCTCAGGTACAAGATAGCGAGTATCAAGTCCCCGGGCAAACCGGTCCCTGAGGTCGCTTGAAGAGACGGCAAGTGAGGGTAT
>JAOZQW010000076.1 GCA_029932015.1 Candidatus Fermentibacteraceae bacterium | reverse complement strand
CGGTGATTTCATCGTGGAGCCGTATCCAGCGTACGATTATACGGATGAAGATCCGGAGCAGCTCCAGAACCTTGCCTGTACGGTTAACGAATATGGAGATGTGTATGCGGCCTGGTCTGATGGTGATCCTGAAGTTGGCGGGTACTGGAGTGTCCTCGGCTGCTTTGATCACGACTACCTGGGTATCGAAGAGGAAACCGGGCCAATCGTCGACACTAGTGATTTTTCCCTGAGCTGCTCATTGAATCCGTTCACCGAAAGTGTGACTATTTCGGTGGAGGATTCCCCAATCCCCGGTCAGCTCGCAGTCTACGACCTGTCGGGCAGGATCGTCAGGACACTCTTCAGGAATGGTGGCACTACATTTCTGTGGGACGGCTGTAACTCCTCTGGAGATGAACTTCCTGCTGCCACCTACATCATTGAGGGAGTCAGTGCAGGCCGCCTGGCATCAGTAACGGTCGTGAAGCTGTAGGAACTCCAGCATATGAGCTATCGATGCCCTTGCAGTTCCGAGATACTAAGTGTTCCCCATTTGTTACACACCTGTGATTTCCAATGGAATTGTATTGCCCAAGGCTTTCTGAAAAGTTCCAAACGCGTCAACGACGGGGTACCAAAGAAACCGTGACATGTACTCCGTTGCGTGTCACGGTTTTTGTACATCCCCACCCGCCGATACATGCACCATAGATGCGTCTCCCCCTTGCTTTGTCCATAAGTGCGTATCAGCATTTTCATCCATCCAGTGGTCCAGGTCTGCTCAACTGTTGTAGCCACTTCGGGAGATACCCATATTAGATGCTATGAAAAAGCAGACGCTGATCGAGAAACTGAGACCTGCTCGCTTCCAGCTCTGGAAGCAACTGGTCATTCTCGCTCTGCTGATCCTAATCGCCCTGCTGCTGATAAGCGGATATGCGGCTACAAAGAGGTCAACTCTCAATCAGTATTCCACCTTGCAGATGCTTTATGCTGATCAGCTGGCAGCTGAAGCACTCTCGAGATTCGGGCAGCTGAGCAACATTCTGGACTTATGGAGTTCGTCGCCTGACATCATTGACCTCAATCGGCGGGGGATCGAAACGATGGAGAACATTCTGCTCGTGAACGCCCAGTTCGTCTCTGCAGTGACACGAGTGGATGAAAACGGAGTGATCGTCTATACCGTGCCCCAGGTCGAGGGAGCGACAGGCACAGATATCTCCGGACAATCTCACATCATTGAGCTGCTGGACAATCGCCAGCCGGTGCTGAGCGGTGTTTTTGAGACGGTTCAGGGCTATCAGGCGATCGCATATCATATGCCTGTCCATGACAAAGCAGGTGAATTCAGAGGTTCCATTGCCCTTGTCGTTCCATTCAGGGCTGTAATGGATCAGCAGCTCAGAGGGACTGTATTCGCAGAGGAGAGGCTTATCTGGATCGTTGATGGAAGCGGTCGGATCCTCTTCTCAGATATCCCTGAGCAGGAGGGGAGCATCTTCGGAGATATCTGCTCATCTGATGATTTCCATATGCTTGAGGTATCTGTTGCTGAAGGACGATCAGGTCACTTCATTACGAATCTGGATCTGTCAGATAGCCAATCTGCTGAGAGCTATCTTTCCACCCTCCTCTCCTTTGATATTCTCGGAGAGCGCTGGACGATAGTTCTTCTAATCCCCGAAGCATCTATCCTCCATGACCTTGCCGGACTGCGGAATTCCCTGCTCCTTGGTGCAATGGGTATCCTGGCCCTCGCCATGCTCTTCCTCTCATTCAAGCTGAGGTCATGGATATCAATGGCGCAGGAGAAGAAGTGGAGTGATGTAGCAAGGATCAATGATCTCCTCAGAACAACTATCGACCAGGCGGATGAACTGATCATACTGCTCGACGAGAGGCTTCGAGTCCTCTTTGCGAATCCCGCTGTGAAGCGGGTCACCGGCTTTGGAAGTGAGATATTCGGGAAGCGACTCCGCGATATCGCATTCGGCAGCATGAGTCCGGATGCGCAGGAGATCCAGAGTATGGTGAGAGCAAAAGGGCGATGGATGGGCATTGTCGAAGGGGAGGGAACCGAGGGGATGCATTTCAAGCTGTCCCTTTCGGTATCCAGCTCCACCAGTCTTGATGGTTCTTCAACCTATTACACCCTTATAGCAAGGGATGTGACTGTGCAGTCCGAGATGGAGCGGCGGCTTCATGAGCAGCAGAAAATGGAAGCTATCGGACAGCTGGCCGGTGGCGTGGCTCACGATTTCAACAACCTTCTTGTCGGGATTCAGGGATATGCCGAACTTCTCGAGAGACGCTACAGTGATGAGCCTGAGATAGTAAGATCGGTCAAGGTAATACAGAACGCTGTTTTCAGAGGATCAGAACTGACTAGACAGTTGCTCGGATTCGCTCGGAAAGGGAAGCACAAGATAGAGCCTGTGGATCTGGCGACCTCTGTCAGGAATGTGTGCCGGCTTCTTGGCAGGACTCTGGACCACAGGATCGAGGTTGAACTTGATCTTGCTCCGGATATCACTGTCATGGGAGATCCGTCACAGCTTGAGCAGGTCATTCTTAATCTTGCGGTGAATGCCAGAGATGCCATGCCCAATGGCGGAGTCCTCAGATTCACACTTGAGAAGAAGCATATACCTGGTGTGGTCCTCAGTGGCAGAACTGAAACGGATTCGATGGAGCTTGCTATCCTCAGAACCGAGGATACCGGCTCAGGGATCGCCCCCGAGGATATTGACCGAATCTTCGAACCTTTCTTCACTACTAAGATGGAGGAAGGGACTGGCATGGGACTGGCGACCGCCTTTGGCATTGTCGCAAACCATGGCGGATGGATCGATGTAGAATCCCCACCGGACGTTGGTACAATCTTCACCATTTATCTGCCCCTTGGACAGACAGTTGATCCCGAGAGGAATGAGGATATTTCCGCAGTGCGATCTCCTCCCGTCACAGGCAAAGGTACAGTACTTCTCATAGATGACGAACTGGTGGTACTGAATACGACTACAGAATTGCTCATGGAGATCGGCTACGACGTATTGAATGCTTCAAACGGAGCTGCAGCCATTGAACTGTTCCGCAGCCATACTTCTGATATCGATGCGATCGTTCTCGACCTTTCCATGCCCGGGATGGACGGCAGGGCATGCTTTATTGAACTCAGGAAGCTTGATCAGCATACACCGGTCATTCTGGCCAGCGGTTTCAGCAGGGATGGCAGAGTACAGGAGCTACTTGACCTCGGTATCAATGAATATCTTCAGAAGCCCTATACACTTTCTGAACTGGCCGACACACTCCAGAGGCTGATGAATGGTCATGAACATGAAACGTCGGAGGCGCCACATGCATGATGAGTCGACTGCACCAGCAGACAACATCGATAAAGAACCCTCCGGGAGCCCTGCTCACAGCTTCAGCAGCGAGGAGATGATCAGCAGGGATCTCCTGCTTACAGTTCTCGAGACTGCCCCTGCGGCCATTGGAATGGTCCGTGAAAGGGTCTTTGTTTGGGTGAATGACGGCATGGAGCGAATGACCGGCTACAGCAGGGAAGAGCTATTCGGGCGGGAAGCCCGCATGCTGTACAACAGTCTCGATGAATTTGAGAGAGTCGGAGAGGTCAAATACAGGGATATCCGCGAGACCGGGCAGGGAGAAGTGGACACAGTCTGGAAGAGGAAGGATGGGAACCTGATCGATATCCACCTCCGCTCAAGTGCCATCAACCCCTCCAAGCCATCACTTGGTGTGATATTCACCGCCATCGAGCAGACTGAGCAATTGCGAACGGTGAGGGAGCTATCGGAGGCCAGGGAACGGATAGGGAATCATGTTCGTCTTGCACCATATGGCATTTTCATCACGGATTCGAATGGAATGTACCGGTTTCTGAATGAAGAAGCCCGGCGGATGAGCGGTCTCACCGACAGAGAAGCGATGTCTCATGGTCTGCACTCGATCAGACCTGAATGCGCCCGGGACAGGGCCATGGAACTCCTGGAGCAATCCCGGATAAGTGGTGCTTCGGAGGGTGAGATAAGCTTCACAGGAGCTGATGGTCATCCTAAGACATGGCTCGTCAAATCAGTAAAATTGCCCGGCGACGAATTCATGGCTTTCTGCAGAGATGTCACTTCATCGAGGATCCAGACAGAGAGTATCTCGCATCTGAACAGGATCCTTCACGGGGTCAGAGGCATTTCCAAGCTGATACTGACGGAGACCGACAGGCATCACCTTCTTCAGGAGGCCTGCCGGATACTGGTGGCGGAACGTGGCTTCCTGTATGCCTGGATAGTGCCAGAGGAGAATACTGGAGACCTTCCATCATTCATCCATTCGGGTGTTGGTGAGGTTGAGGTCCAGAGGTTCTCTGATATACTGTCACAGGGGTATCTCCCCCAGTGCGTTTTATCCGCGAGGAAGATCAAAGGGGTCTCCTCCAGTGCAAGGGCTGCCGGAGACTGCCCGGACTGCCCCCTCAAGGGCGGTGAATACGCCGGACAGACTTCTCTGACCAGTGAATTGCGGTACAGGGACAGATGCTATGGCTATCTCTCAGCCAGCGTTCCCACTGAGTTCGCGGACCTCCCGGAGGAGATTGACGTGTTCCGTGAGGTGGCCGACACAATTGCCGTTGCACTCAACCGGCTCGATCTGGAGGATCAGAGGCGCAGATCGGAGATCCTTCTCAGAGAGAGCGAGGAGCGTTTCCGCACATTCATGGAGTCCGTACCTGTAGCCATCTTCCTCAAGGATTCCAGCAGCCGCTACCTCTACACGAACAACTTTCTCAGTGAGCGTCATGATCCGAACAGAGAATGGATCGGCAGAGAGACCACTGACTGCATACCGGACGAGTGGGGCCTGCATCTTCTCGAAAGCGATCAGGCTGTACTCAGGAACGGGATCAGTAACAGCAGACAGGAACTCAAGGATATTGCAGGAAATATCAGGACGTACCAGGTCCACAAATTCAGGATCGGGAGTGAGGGTAGATATCAGATCGGTGGGATCGCTCTGGATATCACAGATGAACTCCATGCGGAGGTGGAAAAGAAGAAGCTGGAAGAGCAGCTTCTCCATACCCAGAAGCTGGAGAGTCTCGGCGTACTTGCCGGGGGGATAGCCCACGATTTCAATAATATCCTCATGGCGGTGCTCGGCTACGCAGACCTTGCGCTGCTTGACCTTTCTCCCGGAGACCCGGCCAGGTCCTCGATCATCGAGATAGAGAAGGCTGCCAGGAATGCAGCGGATCTGGCCAGGCAGATGCTGGCGTACTCAGGTCGAGGCAGCTTCATTATTGAGAAGATCAGCATCAATGAGATCGTCAGAGACATGACACATCTGCTTGGGATCACAATATCCAAGAATGCCGTGATCAAATACCACCTGGCGGAGAACCTTCCCGCGGTCAAGGCCGATCCGACCCAGATGCGGCAGGTCATCATGAACCTCATTACAAACGCCTCCGAGGCAATGGAAGAGAGCAGCGGTGTTATCTCCGTCACGACCAGCGCCATGGAGTGTGACAGTGATTACCTGTCGACGGCCTTCCTGAATGAGGATCTGCCCGAGGGTCTGTACGTTTATTTCGAGGTCGCGGATACCGGCTCCGGCATGGATCCGGAGACCGCTGCCAAGATGTTCGATCCCTTCTTCACCTCTAAATTCACAGGCAGGGGACTTGGGCTGTCAGCCGTGCTGGGTATTGTCCGGGGACATAAAGGAGCACTGAAGGTGTACACCGAGCAGGGAAGCGGCACTTCGTTCAAAATACTTCTCCCTGCCTGCCTTGAGTCGATGACAGAGGAAGCGGAAGCATCTGTGGATAAACTGGAGCAATGGGTGCCGGATGCCGGGACAATTCTGCTTGTCGACGACGAGGAGGATGTTCGCTCTATTGGCAAGGCCATGCTTGAGAGGGTCGGGTTCACTGTTATCACAGCGTGCGATGGCAGAGAGGCTCTTTCGATATTCAGAGAGGATCCAGATTCCATTGCCTGTGTGATCCTGGACCTGACTATGCCCCATATGGATGGCACGGAAACTTTCAGGGAGATGCATCGTGTCCAGTCCGATGTGAGAGTGATACTCTCCAGTGGATACAACGAGCAGGACGTCACCGGGAAATTCGTGGGCAAGCACCTTGCCGGCTTCATACAGAAACCCTACAGGATGCAGGATCTGCTTGACAAACTGAAGGAGGTTCTGTCATGATGGATATAGTCCCCGAGTATGGTCTTATCCTGTCCAACGGAGGATGCTTGTGACTCTCAAGAAGCTTCTGGCGCAGCTTGTTGCGAGTGGAGGTTCCGATCTTCATCTCAAGACCGGAAGCCCTCCGACCTTCCGGATAAATGGAGTGCTTCGTGCAGTCGATATGCCTCCATTGAAACCGCCGGAGATCATAAAGCTGGTAAGACCTGCGATGACTGAGGAGCATGTCGACAGACTGGCTTCCGAGAAGGATGTGGATTTCGCGGTTAGCATCCCCGGAGTAGCAAGGTTCCGGGCAAGCCTCTTCCATCAGAGAGGTACTGTCGTCGGTGTTTTCAGAGCGATACCATTTGAGGTTGCTCCCCTCGAGCACCTCGGGCTTCCCACCGCCTGTGCCAGATTCGCTACTCTCGATTCGGGTCTCGTACTTGTCACCGGTCCTACGGGTTCAGGCAAGAGCACTACACTGGCCGCAATCATCGATTACATCAATCGCCACAGGAGAGTCCATATCCTTACACTGGAAGATCCCATTGAGTTTACCCATGGTGACCGGAAGGCTATCATCAATCAGAGGCAGGTCGGTATCGATGCCCCTTCTTTCAGCCAGGGGATAATCAGAGCCCTGAGGCATGATCCCGATGTCCTGATGATCGGTGAGATGCGTGACCTGGAAACCATCGAAGCTGCTCTCACCGCAGCAGAGACCGGACACCTTGTATTCGGTACTCTCCATACATCGAGTGCTGTCCAGACGATTGACCGCATCCTGGACATATTCCCTGGAGAGAAACAGTCACTGGTGAGGTTTCAGCTTGCCGCAAGTCTCAAAGGAGTTCTGAGCCAGCGGCTGGTTCAGGGAGCGAAAGGGGGCAGGATCCCGCTTGTCGAGGTGCTTATCGGGTCCCGAGCCGTCCGCAACCTCATCAGAGAAGCGAAGACACACCAGATATTTTCGCAGATGCAGGCAGGGAAACAGCTGGGCATGCAGACTCTTGTTGATGCCGCAACGGAGGCGTTTGAAGAAGGGCTTGTTACAGAGGAAACATTTGATCGCATCAAGGCCGACCACGCCTGATCGACCGCCCATCCCGCAAAGACCGCTGACGGCTTTCTGGAACAGCTTAGCCACATAGTTGTATATTCCCTGAAGGGAACAGCGAGAGGAGCAAAGGCCTTGACTGTCAACCGGCGCAGGACTGTCTCAGCGAGTGATGCACCTCAGCCAGTGGGAGCCTACAGCCAGGCGGTTATCCACAATGGTCTCGTCTTCACTGCGGGACAGATCGGGCTTGATCCCTCCACTGGTGAGATGGCTTCTGGAGCCGGTGCCCAGGCGAGGCGAGCTCTGCGCAGCCTGGATGCCATTCTCATGGCGGCAGGGTCATCCTGCGGAGCGGTCCTGAAGGTCACTGTTTTCCTTACCCGAATGTCGGATTTTCCCGAGATCAATACCGTCTTTGAGGAGTTCTTCGATATGCCCTACCCGGCAAGGTCAGCAGTGGCCGTCAGTGAACTTCCCCTCGGAGCTCTCGTCGAGATAGAAGCTGTTGCCGGACTGGAGGAGGAATCTTGCTAGGACAGGTCCTGGCCGTCGTTCGTGATGCCGATGTGATAACCAAGCTGATATTGATAGTTATCGCCATCCTGTCGGTCGGCTCCTGGGCCGTGGCAGTAGCCAAACTCCGGGAGTTCAGGGAAGTGCTCGGATCCTCCAAGATTTTCATGGATGCCCTGAGGACAACAGGCAAGCCACCTGGCGGTGATTTCTGGAACCGCAGCAGCGAGATCGGTCCCCTTGCCAGAATGTATGCCGAGGCAGGCCGCTTTCTCCAGCGAAGGACCGATAGAGGTGTGACCACTCCACTTACTCCTGAGGAGGTTGGCAGTCTCAGTACGGCTCTTGAACGGGAGGCCGGGGAGGATCTGGCAGCCAGGGAACGGAATATCGGCCTGCTCGCAACTGTAACAAGTGTAGCTCCCCTGCTTGGTCTCCTCGGGACGGTATGGGGCGTGCTCACAAGCTTCATAGGCATGAAGGAGCTTGGAGTAGCGGATCTGAGCGCGGTGGGTTCTGGAGTGGCGGCGGCATTGACCACAACCGTGGCCGGTCTTCTGGCGGCCATCCCCGCCAATATCTTCCACAACTTCGTGGTTGGGAGGATCAATTCGCTTGCCGGTGACATGGACAGGTTCCTCTCGGAACTGGTAGATGTATGCAGAAGGGGATCGCTCTAGGATGATAAGGACCAGGTACAAGCAGTTCTCGAGCATCAACGTCACCAATCTGGTGGACGTCACACTTGTCCTTCTTGTCATCTTCATGCTTGCCGCTCCCGTCATGCAGCGGAGTACGGAGATCACACCGCCTGCTACCGATCAGGGTGCTCTGGTCAGCAATCTTGATCCCGGAGAAGTCCTGATGGTCGAGATAGACGCTTATGGCAACCTCTCGATCTCCGGCAGTCAGGTATTTCCTGAAGATCTTGCAGGCATCGCTGAAGCGGCCTTCGCCTCCGGCAGGCAGGAGGCTTTCGTGAGAGCTGACAGGGATGTCAGATACGAGGTCGTAACTGACGCACTGACCGAACTGGGCAGGGGCGGATATCTGAGCGTCGGACTTGTTCAAGAGTCGAAGAACACAGATGTCTGATTTTACGGACAGACCATCTCCAGATACCGGCAAGGATCAGGGCCCCGTCGGAAGGAAGGATTATCTCTTTTCCTTTGGCGGTCATGCGCTCCTCCTCGTCCTGGGGCTGGTGACTTTCTCCAGCCGTCCGGTCACGCCAATGGGCGGTGATAACGTTGTCTCCGTACGGATGGTGACACTCAGCACACAGCCCGCAGCAGACATTCAGGAATCCGTCACACCGCA
>JAOZQW010000369.1 GCA_029932015.1 Candidatus Fermentibacteraceae bacterium | reverse complement strand
GTAGGTGGTGAAAACATGGGCTGATGCAGTCCCGCTGTTCAGGTACAGCCTGATGGTCCCAGTCTCAGTACCAAGAATGAGATCGAGAAGCCCGTCCTCATTCCAGTCAACGATCACTGGTGCCGAGTTGCTGCCCGCATCGATCGTGGTTCCATTTGCCTTGATGTCAGGCTCTGTGGTCAGGGTCTCGGTGCCCGTACCTCTGAAGTAGTTCACATATCCGTTTCTGTCACCCACGATGATGTCAAGGATGCCGTCATCATTGAAATCCACAACCTGTGGATTTGTAGCGCCGGTGCATCAACCGTAAGGAAGTGTGATATCCACACCATTGGATTTGATGTAAGAGAAGCTGGTGAAGAGCGGGGATTCGTTGGAGTTGACATTTCGGTAAAAGCGGATCTTGCCAAGAGAGAACTCACCCAGAACAAGATCCTTGAGGCCGTCATCATCCCAGTCCACCATACATGGAGCGCCGTAATACCCCACGTCGATCTGAACACTTGAGCATTTGATCATTGAGGCCGGTCCGAATGACGGTACTGCGAAGACGAATGAGTATGCGGCAAGGATCAGGACTATTCCCTTTTTCATCAGCACCTCCTTTCTATAAATGGTTGAAAGTAAGGACTATACTTCTAATCAGGATATGCTGTTGAATGAAGCCGCTGTCAATGTATATTCGTAATCTACGGGAAGGATACATATGAAGGTCTACTATGCATCGACCAGGAATACCGTTCGAGGCGCTGTACACCAATTGCTCGAGGAGATGGACTGGAGGTCCATTCTTCCCGCAGGCGAGGATCTCCTTATTAAGGTCAACCTTACATGGGACTATATCAGACCAGGGGTCGACACCTCCCCATGGGTTGTTGAAGCATTTGCGGAGAAGGTTGCAGGGCATGTCGGTCAGATATACCTCGGGGAATCCAGTCAGGTCCTAGTTGATGCCACTAAGGCTTTCAATGTTACCCGCATGAAAGATGCTGCGGAAAGACAAGGTCTGATATGGCACAATTTCTCGGAACATCCCTGGATAACCAGGACTGTCGGTGACCTGGAGTTCGGCATTCCGGAGATGTGTACGCGTTTACCCGTGGTCTCGATACCTGTTGTAAAGACCCATTACAGGTCGGTCATCTCTGCAGCAATGAAGCACCTCTACGGCTGCCTGGACGGAAACAGACACAACTACCATTACCGTCTGGCGGACTATACGGTTGCCGTAAACTCGCTCATTCCCATCCTTCTCACTCTGGCGGATGGAACGATGTCCCTCGAAGGTAACGGCCCCAAGCCGGGCATCCCGAAGCAGACCGATTTCATTGCGGCCTCGACTGACAGGATCGCGCTGGACTACTCGCTCGCTCGAGTGATGGGGATCGATCCTCTCTCGGTGGAAACGACCGTGAAGGGGAACGACATTATCGGTAATTATGAGAACCTCGAAGAGATCTGTCTCCCGCCATTCGACTCCCCCCCTGCCTTCGACTTCGTCAGGGCTCAGCCGAATTTCGTAGCAAAGGTGGAGAGACGGATGAGAAGCGGCCGGGAGAGAACCGGTCCCGGAACGGATGGACCCTTGATGGGCATACTCAAGATCGGTGCGAAGAGATGGTATAATCTCGCCTACCGTCTGCTGGGGCAGTCCCGGGAGGCGAAGCGGTTCATAAGAGACAACAGGTACGGTCCCCAGTGGGCGGGTCGTCCCGAGGAGGACGCTGAATGAAGCTGACAGGACAGGTCATGATGGGCGTTGATGCGGCCCTGGGTCTTATAGCTGGCAGAAGAAGGCCTGTGAACGTGATGGTCTCCATTACGGACAACTGCTGCAGCAGGTGCAGCTATTGTCAGATACCGGAGCAGGGAAGACCGGACCTCTCGACAGACCAGTGGAAAGACCTCTTCCGGCAGATGGCTGATGCCGGTACAAGACGCATCGGAGTCTGGGGCGGCGAACCGCTCATGCGGAAGGACATCGTAGAACTCTGCGCATATGCGAGGGAACTGGGCATTTACGTAAGTATGGATTCAAACGGCTACCTCCTGCCTGCAAGACCGGAGATACTGGACAATATCGATCATCTCGTGCTGGCATACGATGGCCCGGAAAAGGCACATGACGCCAACAGGGAATCTGGAAGTCATGAAAAGGTCATCAGGGCTATGGAGACGGCCTCGGGGAGGATTCGCTTCTGGACCATCACAGTCCTTACACGCAACAACATAGACCAGCTCGACCGGATTATGGGAACGGCTGAGAAGTACGGCTTCCTGACGACATTCCAGACACTCCACCATAACGCTAAGTTAGGTGGGGATACATCAGGAATGATGCCATCAGCAGCAGAGTATGCCGAGGTCTACGGGAAACTGGTGGAAATGAAGAAAGCCGGAGCCCCTATAGCCAACTCA
>JAOZQW010000368.1:1756-2419 GCA_029932015.1 Candidatus Fermentibacteraceae bacterium | reverse complement strand
TCATGTATGAGTTTCCCGATGGACGGACAGTTGGACTCATTTCATCCTCCAGTGTGATCATGACCGCGGAGAGTATTCTAATAGCACCTGTCGGCGGGATGTACAGTTCCTTGCCTGATGAGGATGGCTGGCTGCCGCTGATGGAGGTCAGCTGCATGTTCAGGCTCCTGAATACCTCCGATTCTGTACAGAGCGTGACAGTGGGCTTCCCATTTGATGCAAGGTACGGTGATTCCTACTCCACTCTCAGCGACTCTGAACTTGTTTCCATGCTGGATTCCATGCCGGGGGCAGGGGAGATACCGGATTGGAACGAAGAATGGTCCAACCGATTTGAGTCCAATCCTGAAATACCGGAGGATCTAGATTTCACTGCCATTGCTGATGGTGATACTCTTGAAGTCTTTTACCGGCAATGTGCCAGAGATCTGGCAAATGAACTGGTCCTCCGACCTGTTGTCGCTGTCTGGAGGATGCAGTTCGAGCCGGGACAGGAGATCAGACTTCTCAATAACTACAATACTTCCTGGGATTATCTCGGTTTTGGGAGGGATGCTCATTACTCGATCAGCTATATCGTAACATCCGGAGCGACCTGGGCGGAGAATATCGGTCGCGCAGTGATCAGGCTGATTGTTCCTGAGGAGCTGCCCTTCCCCCAGA
>JAOZQW010000368.1:0-1746 GCA_029932015.1 Candidatus Fermentibacteraceae bacterium | reverse complement strand
GTCGCGATGAATGACACCCTTCTGGTGAGCTGGGATTGGAGAGGTGGCCCCGATGTCGAGCTGGCTGCCAGGACCCTGACCTGGGAATACACCGACTGGGAGCCGGAGGAGAACCTGACCTTCCGGGTTCATACGCTTGAAGACGCAGGCATTGAGTGGGACCGCCTGTCTGCAGATAGAATGTATGAAGCCCTCGTGTGGATCCCTGACAGCCTTCTCTCTTCTGCCCAGGTCTTCATTACTTCGGAACTGGGATGGAATGCCCCATTTCACGCGGAACTCATTCTTCATCTGGCAGAGGCAGTACCGTACATCGTAAACTGGATGTCTCCTCCTGATCCGCTCATCCTGCGCTACTTTCACAATTATGATTTCGTACAATACCCGGTAGAGATGCAGCCTGAGGATCTTGAGAAGCTGGAGGTCGTTCGCAAGGTTGCTGAAGGGCTGATGGCCGATATAGACCTTGTGGAAGAGGCAGGATACTCATCATTCCTCCCCATGTTCAGATACAGATGGAATTGGGATGAGGACCTGTCAGGCATGTGGGTGAGCCATCCCGAGACTTCTGAAGTATTTGCTGAACTCCTGCATGCGAGGCTTGGAATAGAGGAAGGACTACTTCCGGATAAACCGGCACTGGCAGCCTTTTTTCGATTGACGGCAGCTGCTCTACAGCTTTCAATTGACAGATCCACATCCTCGAGCGGGGGAGACTGATGCGGACTCTAATAGTCTACGATACGAAGTACGGAAGTGCTGCAAATGCCGCTGAATTGCTTGCAGGGAAACTTATCGCTGGAGCCGACAGGATCAGGCTCAGTATCGATGACCCTCCCCCACTTGATGATTATAACGCGGTCATCATCGGTGGGTCGATCTACATGGGGAAGGTCCAGAGAACCGTGAAGGAGTACTGTCTGGACAACGCTTTGCTGCTCGCCACCAAGAAGCTAGGCTTCTTCCTGTGCTGCGGTGAGCAGAATAAGGAGAAGCGCGGTGGCTACTTCCGTGCCTGCTTTCCCCCGAGCCTGCTTGACAGGGCCGTTGCAGTTGAGTGGTTTGGGGATGAGTTCAATTTCGAGAAGGCATCCCTTCCGCACAGATTGGCCGTCAGGATGCTCAAGGGTGTCAGAGAGAGCTATTCAAAACTTCGCGAAGAGGCTATAGGACACTTCGCCCGAACCATGGACTCTGACATCTGATCTGGAACGCCCCACCTTGCGCGCACCTATGAATACTAGAGACAGAGCAATGCCAACCTTGCCTTTATGTTAATATCTGGATAAATTGCTAATGGGGGGGGAGGCTTATGCGATTTGTCATATCATTTTTCATGATACTGATAGTCTGGCCTGGTGCCGCTCCAAAGGCTGACATTGTCTGGGATTATCCCTTCAATGACCTGTCCGGTGAGTGGAGCAACAACGGCAGGTGGTACCAGAGCGCAGACAGCGCCTGGATACACAGGGACAGGTTCCTGCCCGGCGCAAGCGGACCGGAGACCAAGAGCCTTGTTTACTCGACTCTGACAGTTCCCGCTGGCGTTGACTCGCTGACCATTGACCTTGAGCAGAGCTACTCACTCACGGGTTATGCGATCAGCGGAGGCTGGGGAGCCTCGGTAGCCTTTTCTGCAACAGTTGACGGTTCAGATTCCCATATCATCTTCTACGACAGCGCAACGGGGAGATCAGCAGGCTGGATTGGATTCACCGATGGTCACATTCAGTATACTCTTCCTGG
>JAOZQW010000367.1:365-2420 GCA_029932015.1 Candidatus Fermentibacteraceae bacterium | reverse complement strand
AGCCACGACAGGGAACACGCAGCTCGGCGGTGATGATTTCGATGCCAGGCTTGTCGATTGGATAATGAGCGAATTTGAGCGGGAGAAGGGTATCGATCTCAGGGATGATCCCGTGGCTCCACAGAGAGTCAGGGAGGCAGCTGAGAGGGCTAAATGTGAGCTCTCTACTGCCCTTGAGACATCGATCAATCTTCCATTCATCACCTCCAGCGACGAGGGTCCGGTTCATCTCGAGCTATCTGTTACCAGAGGTCTCCTGGAGAGCCTCATCGGAGAACTCATTGAGAGCACCAGACCGCTTTGCCAGCAGGTTCTGCAGGATGCCGGGCTTACAGCTGCTGATCTTGACTCAGTTGTTCTTGTCGGTGGCTCCACCAGGATCCCTTCCGTCAGAGCACTTGCCGAGGAGATATTCCAGCAGGAACCGGTGCACAGCGTCAATCCCGATGAAGTCGTGGCCATGGGTGCCGCAATAACTGCATCCGTTCTGGATGGTCAGAGGAAGGATCTTGTTCTTCTCGACGTTACCTCCCTGACTCTGGGTGTGGAGACACTCGGCGGCGTGATGGCATCCATCATATCAAGGAACAGTCCCATTCCCATCAAGAGAAGCAGGATGTTCACAACTGCTGTTGATAACCAGTCAGTAGTTGGCATCCATGTGCTTCAGGGTGAAAGGGATATCGCCGAGAACAACAGAAGTCTTGCCCGATTTGAACTGGTCGGGATCAATCCATCGCCGCGTGGAGTCCCCAGGATCGAAGTCTCATTCTCGATCGATGCCAACGGTATCCTTCTGGCTAATGCCAGGGACTCCATCACAGGCAAGCAGCAGGAGATGACGGTCAATGCAAGTGGAGGTCTTTCTCCGGAGGAGATCAACAGTCTTCGAAGGGAAGCCGAGCAGAATGCCGACTCCGACCGTGAGCGAATCAAGCTTATCGGAGCACGGAACACTGCCGACCAGGTCATATTCGAGGCTGATAAGGTCCTCACCAGCAGTAGAGGAACGGTTGATTCAGACTCCTGGAACGAGTTGAATACGGCCCTTGGATCACTCAGAAAAGCCAGGGATGCGACCGACAGGAGTGAAATAGCCCGCGCAACAAGCAGGACGGCCTCACTTCTTGGCTCCATGCGCAGTGCGTTCGATCTCCTCAGTAGTACAGGCGGCTTTGAAGAAGATGTAGAAACACCTGAGGTGGAATTCCTGGAAGAGATAGCTGCCGGCGCACCTGCGGATATTGGTGAGGAAGAGGTCGATCAGCTGGAAGATCCTGAGATAATATAGGACTGATGTCAGAAGTGCCTCTGCAAACGCGGCCGCAGATGCGGTCGCGTTTGCTTACACCCACTACTTTCATCGAGTGCAGTGTATATTCTATTGGATATTTTGGATCATCGATTGATTGAGACAGTTATAACGGACTCTGAAGAATGCGCCTTCTGAATTTATATATATCTGAACAGGGATCGAGGATATGAACGCTGATCTTTACGAAGTACTCGGAGTCTCAAGAGATGCCGATGGAGCAGCCATAAAAGCAGCCTACCGTAAACTTGCCCTGGAATTCCATCCAGACAGGAACCCCGGTGACAAACATGCCGAAGAGCGCTTCAAGGAGATCACAAGAGCATATGGAGTACTGACTGATCCCGGCAAGCGAAGCGCGTACGACAGAACGGGCTCACCGGATGGGATGCCTGATATGTCGGATTTCTTCGGGGGATTCGGGATGGATGATGCCCTTCGGTCCTTCCGCGAAATGTTTGGCTTCGGAGGAGGGGCAGGACGATCTCAGAGGGGTTCTGACATCATGATGCACCTTGATCTCGAGCTCTCTGAAGCCGCCCTGGGAACTGTTAAAGAGATCTCCGTGACCAGGAGCGAACACTGTTCCATCTGTGATGGATCCGGTGCGGATCCTGAGCATGGTCTCATTCCGTGTCCTGACTGCGATGGCAGGGGAAGGGTTCGCTCTCTCAGGAGAACTGTACTTGGCACGTTCCAGTCAGTATCCGACTGCCCGGCATGTGAAGGAACGGGTCGTATCA
>JAOZQW010000367.1:0-355 GCA_029932015.1 Candidatus Fermentibacteraceae bacterium | reverse complement strand
ATCCCGAAGGTATCCTGCGAGCACTGCCGAGGTACAGGACTCGAGACGAGGGAGCGTAAGGTAAAGCTCGATATCCCTGCCGGGATATCGGCCGGTCACTATATAAAGCATCGGGGTCTTGGGCATTTCCCACCAGGTGGAGGTGATCCAGGGGATCTCGTCATGAAAGTCGAGAGTATCGACTATGGTGATTTCATCAGGGATGGAGACGATCTCATATACAGGATACGCATCTCCTTCCCACAGGCAGCACTCGGTACTACTGTTGAGATCCCGACCGTAGAGAACGAGTCACTTTCAATCGACATCCCCGCAGGGATACAGCCAATGGAGAAACTGGTCCTTAAGCGGAGGG
>JAOZQW010000366.1 GCA_029932015.1 Candidatus Fermentibacteraceae bacterium | reverse complement strand
TCGGACTCAAGGCTGATCAGGCGCATGGTCAGAGATGCTACCCAGAGGGGGTACACCGCCGAGGAGACCATCAAGGCGTGGTCCTCGGTTCGAAGGGGAGAGAGAATGAATATCTTCCCATTCCAGGAAGATGCTGACGCTATCTTCAACTCTTCGCTTCCGTATGAACTGCCTGTGCTGAAGGGTTTTGCGGAGCCCCTGCTGAAGACGGTGCCATCCGGTTCGAAGGCTTACCATAAGGCCTCGCGATTGCTTGACCTGCTGGACTGCCTCAAACCCATAAACCCCGATATAGTACCGAGAACAAGCCTCATCCGCGAGTTCATCGGTGGATCGATACTTTAAAGTAGGAGGATCTGAATCATGCTCACACTCATGATAATGCTCATGCTGGCGCCTTCTCCGGCACCCGGCCCGGATGATTCGGTTCTCAGCCGACCGCTGTCCACGTCTGCATTTACATCTCTCGATCTGTCCAAAGATGAGCGTGAGCATGACTACGATGCCCTATACTATACAGTTGAGATCGAGGTCTTCCCCTCTACAGAGGAATTTGTGTGCTCTGCGGGTATCCGCTTCACCCCGACCACAGCAGGTTTCGGCACACTTCTGCTCGATCTTCGTGAGCTTTCTGTAGACTCCGTATGGGATTCTTCCGGTCCCCTCACCTGGTCACATACCGGTGATTCACTCCTGGTGACCCTGGGTTCGACTATGAATCCCGGTGATACTTCCGAGGTATTCGTCTCCTATTCCGGGACACCCTGGAACGAGGGAGCTGGAGGATGGGGAGGCTTCTGGTTCCATGCGTATGTCTACTATCACATGGGAGTTGGCGTCTATTCCGATCAACCTTCGATGGGAAGGGTCCTCTTCCCCTGCTGGGACCATCCGACTGATAAGGCTGGAGTAGACCTGATAGTGACCGTTCCGGATACCCTCTATGCCGTTGCAGGAGGTGATCTTCAGTCTATTGACACATCTACAGACGGAACAGCAACTTACCATTGGTCGCAACCTGAACCGATGTCCACATACCTCGCTGCTCTCTCCGTATCCGATTACGTTGTTCTGCAGGATTCCACGATCGACTGGATCTACTATTACGTCTATCCATGGGAGATCGATGATGCCCTCGGCAGCTATGTGAACGTTGATCTGATGATGACTAATTTTGAAACGGTCTACGGAGATTATCCATGGGCTTCCAAGTTCAGCTATGTAATGACACCAAAAGGAGATATGGAGCATCTCACCCAGGTATATCATATCGCCGCAGCCGTCAACGGCTTCACTACATACGACTGGCTCCTAGCGCACGAGATGAGCCATCACTGGTGGGGTGACTGCGTTACGGAAACTGAGTGGACCGATGTATGGCTTTCCGAGGGATTCGCTACTTACAGCGAGGCGATCTGGTTCGAGAGCTATGGCCAGGAGGAGTACGACGAGTACATCAGGGACGAGATTATGATCCCCTATCTGAACAGCGGGGAACTCTTCCCATTGACTGCTCCGTCAACGCCTGCGGAACTCTGGAGCTATACCACCTATCAGAAGGGTGCAAGTATCCTTCATATGCTCAGGTATGTCCTGGGAGAGGTGGCTTTCTGGGAGGCAATGGGTACGTATTTCGACGAATTTGCGTACTCGAACTGCTGCACTGACGACTTCAGGGATCATATCGAGACCGCATACGGGGCGGATATCGACTGGTTCTTCGACACCTGGGTACACGACTGGGGTTACCCGGTTTACGACCTCGAGTACTCATGGACGGAGACGGACGGCGACTGGGAGGTGACGGTCGATCTCGAGCAGATCCAGACCACAGGTCCCGTCTTCACCATGCCGCTTGAATTTGCTGTGACAGGCGCTTCAGAGGATACACTGGTAGTCATGTGGAACGATCAGGTGATACAGACTGAGACCTTCGCCGTTCCCTTCGAGCCGACAGAAGTACTCTTCGATCCGGACAACCATATCCTCTCGACACACCTGACGGGCATAGAGGACAGACCGCTGCCTCCGGCCCTTGGCACTGGAGCCCTGCATTTCACGCCGAACCCGGCAAACTCCGTCACCCTTCTGAACTGGGCCGGGATGGATGACGCAGGTCTTACTGTCAGGATATTCGACCTTGCCGGAAGACTCCATACGGAGATGAATATGGCCGCAGGGGAGAGGCAGATGGACATCTCCTCTATCCCGCCTGGTCTTTACCTAGTACTGGCCAGCGGTCCGGGGAACATCCGTCAGACGGCGAAGCTTCTCATTCGATAGTACGATAGTACATGAATCCCGATGTGTGAGGGGACACGGGATAAGTGGCTGAGGAAAAGCATTCAGGGGGGTGAATGTGGGCCGCGATAGAGGGATATTCCCGCTGCACAGGTTAGAGGGACTTTCCGATGGCATTTTCG
>JAOZQW010000365.1 GCA_029932015.1 Candidatus Fermentibacteraceae bacterium | reverse complement strand
GAAGTAGCAGAAGAATTTGGTTTGACAGTAAAAGAAGTTGATGATATCTATGACGAGTCTTGGTATGTGAATGTCTCCCTGACGCTTCAGCAGGTAGTCCCATAGCAGCAGGTTAAGGATCTGAAGCACTGCATTGGTCCCGAGCATAATAGTTGCAGCAAGGGCTATTCTGGAAGCAGTCGTGTCCGCATGGACTCCTAGGACTTTCATAACCAGATAGGTCACGCCTGCCAGCCCGGCCAGCAGCACCCAGAGTCTTAATCGACTCCTGGGGGCATGCTTGCGGATAAGCAGCAGTATGGAACCAACGGCCAATCCGACCACAACGGCCAGGATCCCGTTTACGAGCATCTCCTGAGACACGTCTGAACCCCCTTAGACTTGGCCAGGTCACAAGCCAAATAATAATGCATACATTGATCGAGTGAAACCATTCAATGGTGTGGTGACAGTCCTGTTTCGGTGATTGACCGTCCGACCGTCAGTGGGTATCAATGAAGAGGATTTATCTATGGGATCGTACCGGCTGAGTTCGGCATCGCTGAGAAAGGGATCCAAGATGTTATGTCGCTGTCTCCTCGCTTTCGCAGGTGCTCTTTCATTAACGTCCTTGGCCAGTGCTGCGGATATTCAGGGGGAACTCACAGGCTACATGCCGGCAGGCCTCTATACCGTAGTTGATGACATTTCAGTGCCATCGGGCGGCAGCCTGACTCTGGCACCAGGTGTGATATTCGAGTTCGAAGCGGGATTCCTTGATGACTATGAGTTTGAGGTCGATGGCAGACTCACAGCCGTTGGAACAACATCCGAACCTATTGTTTTCCGTCCTGCTTCGGGTGTTGAGGAGTTCAACTACATCAGATTATCTGGCGCAGGAACACACATGGCCCACTGCATTGTAGAGGGGGCCGGGAGTGTTGTCCTCCTCGATGAGGGAGGTCTCTGGATAGACGACTGCAGCCCTGTCATCGAGGACTGCGAGATCAGAGACGGAACATGGCATGGCGTCTACATCACTGGCTCATCTGCCAGACCCCAACTGGAGAACTGCTTCATCCATGACAATGCAAGGGATGGTGTGGATTGCTACGATGGTGCAGGAGTTGAGCTGATCCTCTGTACGGTAACAGACAACGGTACCGACGGCATCTGCCTTTCGGACGGCTCCAACACCATTGTCAACTGCCTTATAGCCGGCAATGGCGAGGATGGGATAGACTGCCACGGAATATCAGATTACGATGCGACAGTGGTCAATTGTACCGTGGGTGAGCATCCCGGCGCTGGTCTATCTGACTCTGGCAACTTCGATATGTTCAATTGTGTGGTCGTGGGTGAGTACGAAGATGTGGGTTCCAGCACACATACATACGTTATTGACGATGCTGATTTCCTCGGCTTCATGAACCCCTCAGCCATGAACTTCAGACTTTCCATGGACTCGCCCTGCAGGAACTCGGGATATCGATTCGGTACGGTCGCTGGGCTCCTCCCCCAGTACGATCTGGATGGAAACCCGAGGATCAATGACATAGTGGACATAGGTGCCTACGAATCAACTGCTCCGCCCTTCTCCGGTGAGGAGGGGGAATGGTTCTCAAGGGCCCTTATCTCTCCGCGACTGACAAGAGGGCTCATCCGCGAGGACGGGGAGTCCTTCACCGTCCAGGTGGCCCTCATGGGCTCCTACAGTTCAGGGGAAGCGGGTGTCCGGCTCATCAGCCCGATGGAAGAGGTGTTTCCTCTGATCGTAACATCGGTCGGGCACAGGGACAGGACACCGGGGAGTGATCTCCACGCAACTCTCTATGGACCAGGTATCGAAAGGATCCAGGAGATAGAAGTGATTATCCCGACAGGAACCCCTGAGGATTTCTACGGCATCGAAGTCGACCTCGGATCATATACATATCAAAGTGTAAATGCGGTAAAAGTACTTGATCAGTACCCGGATGAATGGGGATTCATCCACATCACTGATTCGCATATTGAATACGATAACGGAGATTACACAACTTCACAGAGATTCCGTCATTTCGTGAGAGAAGCAAATTTCCTCGATCCGGAGTTCATCGTGCATACTGGTGATGCCTGCGACTTCGAACACCTCGGAACTTCTTTCAACGACAGTTTGCTCAACGTCATGTCAATGCTCAGAGTGCCGCAGGTTGTAGTTGCCGGTAACCATGATCATTACAACTGGGACTGGATTTCCCACAACCCATGCGGGTATCTGTATTTCTTCCAGGATGTCAACAGAGTAATGAGTACGGAACTCCGATACGACTCCGCTCGGCTCTACTGCATCAACTCCGGGGCGGATGAGGGTCTGCTGGAGCTGGCAAGGTGCTGGGGACCGACAACAGAAATTCTGGACTGGGTCGAGGATATGCTCTCCAGTGCAACATCGGCGACCGGCCCCCT
>JAOZQW010000075.1 GCA_029932015.1 Candidatus Fermentibacteraceae bacterium | reverse complement strand
CCACCCTTCTGATGGTCGGAACACATGTGAGTGCTCTTCCCGAAGAGAGCCTCAGGCTGGCCCCTTCTCTTGATGCAGTGGCCGTGGGTGAGTACGACATGACACTTGTGGAAGCTGCGGCTGCCATCGAGAGTGGCGGCTCGCTGGCGGATGTGGCAGGACTCTGCATCAACACCGCAGGAGAGATCAGTCACACCGGTGACAGGGCCATGATAGAGGATCTGGACTCGCTGCCCTTCCTGGCCGACGTTTACAGGCGACATCTTAATCCGGAGAATTACTTCTTCGCGGCCGCAAGATATCCCAGCGTCATGACGATAACGAGCAGAGGCTGTCCCTTCCGCTGCTCCTTCTGCGTCTGGCCGCAGGTCATGCACAGGGGAAAATACAGAGTGCGCTCGGCAAAGCATGTAGCAAGGGAGTTCGAACTTATCGCCGAGTACTTCCCCAACATTCGCGAAATTGTCGTGGAAGATGACACCTTCTCCATTGACAGCAGGAGGGTTGAGGAGGTCTCTGACGCTCTTATCAGCTCGGGCAACAGGGTTCCATGGACCGCAAATGTCAGGGCCAACCTCTCTCTCGAAGCTATGAAGAAGATGAAAGCCGCCGGCTGCAGACTGATAATCGTCGGTTACGAATCCGGCTCCCAGAATGTTCTGGACAATGTATCCAAGGGCACTACAGTCGAGCAGAACATGGCTTTCGCCGTCAGGGCCAGGAAGGCTGGCCTCCTTGTCCATGGCTGCTTCATGGCGGGTAACCCTGGCGAGACAATTGACACGCTGGAAGAGACCTTCCTTATGGCGGTCAGGCTGCGTCCGGACACTGCCCAGTTCTTCCCAATAATGGCATACCCGGGGACGAGTCTATACCGCGACTACTCCGAGCGGGGGCTGCTCCTCACGGGGAACTTCGATCAGTGGGTGACCCCTGAAGGTCTTCACAACTGCGTGGTCAACCTTCCCGGCCTCTCCGCTTCCGCCCTTGTCGCATGGTGCGATGAAGCAAGGCGCCGCTTCTACCTGCGGCCTTCCTACCTCGCCTACAAGGCTTTCCAGACGATCACTCACCCCATGACCGAGGGCAGGAGGACCCTCAGGGCCTTCGGCACGTTCAGGAAACACCTTTTCCGCAGAAGTGGTCGAAAAAACGGAAAGGTGAAGGAATGAGCCCCGTCCCCTTCTGGACGATCCTGGGTCTCTTCCTCCTCTCCTGGCTGCTCTATCCTCTGCTGCTGGCTCTGCTCTCACTCTTCCGTAGAAAGCAGTCATGGGTCGAACCGAAGGAGTGGCCGAAAGTCAGCGTTCTTGTCGCTGCACGTAACGAAGAGACGGTGATATCGGCAAGGATCAGGAATCTGCTTGAGCAGGATTACACTGGCGAGATCGAAATCCTGATCGGCTCGGACTGCTCCGATGACGGAACCGATGAGGTGGTTCGTTCATTCGCGGATGATGGAGTCATCCTCTTCAGAAGCCCTGAGCGGCGAGGTAAGCCTCTGATGATAAGCGACCTTCTGGCTCTCTCCTCCGGACAAATCCTGATTTTTACCGATGCTGATACCGTCTTCGCACCGGATACGGTAAGGAAGCTTGTGCTGCCGTACTCCGATCCTGCCGTGGGATGTGTGGACGGGTCCCGCAGGAACAGCCTCGATGGACCTACCTGTGAAAGCGTCTACTGGCGCTACGAACGGGCGGTCAAGCGTCTCTGTTCCAGGTTCGGTGCAGTCCTTGGCGCCACAGGCGCTGTCTTTTCTCTTCGCAGAGATGCCTTTCTGCCGCTTACTCCCAGACGGGCAGACGACTTCGAGCTGGCCGTGATGGCCAGAGTGCTGGGTTACAGCTGTGTCTTCAGCGAGAAGGCTGTGGCCGTGGAGCCGTCCCCTGACGACGACAGACAGTACAGCCGGATGGTCCGGATAGTGAGCTGGATGATGGTGAGCTGTCTGCTCCTTATGGGCAGGGCTCTCAGAGCGGGAAGGTTCGGCCTCTTCACTCAGCTGCTCGTTCACAAGCTGCTCCGGTGGTTCTCAGGACTCTTTCTTCTATCTGCCACCGTCCTGGCAGGGATGCTTCTCGCGTCAGGCACCGTATACGTCTCTGCCTTCGTCATGCTGTGCCTGTTCCATGTTCTCGCCGCGGCTGGAAAGCTGACCGGTGGCAGGCTTCCCTCGAAGCTTCTTTTCCCCTACTACTTCTGGCTTATGAACCTTGCCTCTCTCGAAGGTATATTCAGGACTGTCTCCGGAAGACCCGTCGAGACTTGGGACAGCGACCGGACAGACGAAGGGGGAAGCGGCAGCTGAAAAAGCAGATGACCCTGCTCGGACTCGGACTCGATGGTCTGGCCGTCTTCCTTGCGCTCGTTGCAGCAGCCTGGATCAAATTCAATTCGGGTCTCTTTCCTGAGATCATGTCCATGTCTTTCAGTGTAGTGCTGGCCGGGGCAATAATATCAATTCCCTTCTGGTGGTTCATCTTCGCCGCTTCGGGAGCCTATAGACCTCACTGGGACAGAAGCTGGGGTGATGAACTCCGGCTGGTCATGAAGCCTGTCACCACTGGTTTCATCATCCTCTTCTTCGCCGCTTTCCTCATCTCCCCATCCGCTTCAGTGGGAAGGTGGATAATTCTCTTCTACTTCGCCCTCCTCATTGTCCTGCTCTTCTTCTCCAGAGGGTCTGTTCGCCTGATCGAGAGGATGATGGCGCGGAAGGGTCTTCTTGTCAGGAATGCCGCCATCGTTGGAGTTGGACAGCCGGCACTGGCCCTGGAGGAGTACATTGTCGCCAATACCGCTCTCGGCTACAGAATGGTGGGTTTCGTTGAGCCCCTCAGGTCCGAGGTCGAGACGGTTGTACCAGAGGACAGGATCCTCGGCAGCGCCTCCGATCTTGCTTCCATTCTCTCGGAGCACCCCGTACAGGAGCTGCTTGTCACTATTGCATCCAATTTCCATGACGACATCCTCTCCCTGCTGCTCCCCTCCACCGCAGCCGGGGTCAGGATCAAGATCGTCCCCGATATCTTCGATGTCGTAGCAGGACATGTCCACAACACGCAGATCATGGGGCAGCCGCTTATGGAGCTTCTGCCCGAACGGCTCAGTTTCCTGCAGAAACTCGTTAAGACCTCAATGGATTACATCATCAGCTTTCTTGTTCTCACAGCCGGACTGCCGATCTGGATACTGGTCGCACTGATGGTCAAGCTGGATTCCAGAGGACCGGTCTTTTACAGACAGCAGCGTGTGGGCAAGGGTGGAAAGCTTTTCCGGGTCTTCAAGTTCAGGAGCATGGTCAATGACGCCGAGAAGCACAGCGGACCGGTGTGGGCGGGGAAGAACGACTCCAGGATCACCAAGCTGGGCCGATTCCTGCGGAAATCCAGGCTCGACGAGATCCCCCAGTTTCTCAATGTCCTTGCAGGGGAGATGTCAATTGTCGGACCAAGGCCAGAGAGACCTGCTTTCGTGGAGGAGCTTCGTAAGGTTTATCCCTTCTATCCGAAGAGACTCACGCTGAAGCCCGGTATCACTGGCTGGGCGCAGGTCAAACTCGAATATGACACCGATCTGGAGAGCGTCGCGGATAAGCTCAAGTATGATTTCTATTACATCGAGAACCAGTCGATCTATCTGGATCTGGAAATTCTGGCCCGGACGCTGAAAGTGGTCATCACTGGCGCCGGCGCTCACTGACCGGGCGCGAAGCGCCCCATTTGAATTCGAAGGGATCGGTAAATGGCAGTTCCTCTACTTGATATCAGCAGGCAGCACGGGCCCATCCTGGACGAGCTCAGGGAAGCGTTCAATAAGGCTCTTGAGAGTTCCAGGTTCATAAAGGGACCCGAAATGGAATTCCTTGAGTCGGAGTTCGCCGACTACTGCGGTACCAGGCATGCTGTAGGCTGCGCATCCGGCACCGACGCTCTCATCCTCGCACTGATGGCGGCAGGGGTCGAAACAGGCGAACTGGTGATAACTACTCCCTTTACATTCTTCGCCTCGGCAGGCGCTGTTGTGAGGGCTGGGGGCATCCCCGTCTTCATCGATATCGATCCGGATACTTTCAACATGGATGCCGATCTCCTCGATAAGTGGCTGAATACCAACTGTGCCCTCACGGACAGGGGGGTCGTTGAGCGGAGTTCGGGTACAAGAGTTTCCGCTGCCATGCCTGTTCATCTCTTCGGACAGGTCTGCGATATGGACCGGATCATGGCTATCTGCGACGACTGGGGGCTCCCGGTGGTCGAAGATGCCTGCCAGGCAGTCGGCGCTAAATGGAAGAAGGGTCGTGCAGGTTCCTTCGGGATGACAGGCTGCTTCAGCTTCTTCCCCTCGAAGAACCTCGGAGCTCTCGGTGACGGCGGAATGATAACCACCGGTGATGATGAGGTCGCCGCCCGTCTGACCAGGCTCAGGGAGCACGGCGGACAGGGCTATATACATCGTGAGATCGGTTTCAATTCAAGACTCGACTCCCTGCAGGCCGCCTTCCTCAGGATCAAGCTCCGCTGCCTTGAGGGCTGGCACAAGGGAAGGAGGCGGAATGCAGCCTTCTACGACAGCTCCTTCGCTGACATAGAGCAGGTCATTACGCCAGTCATCGCTCCTGAAGCCTGGTCTGTCTACAACCAGTACACCCTCAGGGTCAGGGACAGAGACGCCCTCCTCGCCGCGCTCAGAGAGCAGGGCATAGGCTGCGCTGTCTACTATCCGCTTCCCCTGCATCTGCAGGAGTGCTTCGCACCTCTCGGCTACGAGGAGGGTGACTTCCCCGTCACCGAGAAGGCCGCCGCTGAAGTAATCTCCCTCCCGGTATTCGGCGAGCTGACGGAGGAGGAGCTGGCAGAGGTGGCTGAGGCGGTAAAGGCCTTCTACTCAGGAAAGTAGCATGCAGCTCGAGGGATTCATCCCTCAATGAAGGAGAGGACTATGAGGTGTCTGCTGCCGGCTACTGTTCTCCTTGCGGCAAGCACTGCTCCCTGCGGTGATTTTGTGCATTTCATCGGAGAGGACATTCACTGCCTCTTTGATACGGCACCTCTTCTGACGCTTGGAACGGGCGCTCTCCTTGCGGGGGGAGCATTGCAGCTTGAGAGCCCCTACGGCAATCGCGGCTTCATGGGCGACGGTTTTCTGGATGACTGTTCAGAAGTCTGTGACCGCGCCTTCGGCCTTCCTCTTCTCGCAGGTGCGGGACTTGTCTGGGCAGGTGGAGCAGTCATGGATGACTCCGGTACGGAGGAGGCAGGGCAGATGCTAACCGAGGGCCTGCTTCTGACTTACGGAGCAACGGGCGTCCTTAAGCTGGCAGTGGGGCGAGAGAGACCGGATGGGAGCAATTCAAGGAGCTTTCCTTCTGGTCACGCGGCAGGTACGGCCTGCGTCGCGGCTATCGTGTGGGATCGATGGGGTCCCGGAGCCGGCATTCCCGCTGCCGCAGTTGCAGGTTTTACTGCCCTATCACGGATAACACTCGGAAAGCATTATCCTTCCGATGTCATAGCGGGTGCTGCACTCGGCCTCTCTGTCGGACTGGCCGTAGCTCATTCGCATGATGATGCAGACGCAAACACACCGGGGATACAGCCGGCACTGAAGGTTTACTGGTTCTCCGACAGCGGACTCGGAGTAGGATTTTAATATGAGAGATCGTCTCAGGAGCTTCAAATACGCCTTCCGGGGCATCTGGACCCTCCTCAGCACACAGGCGAATGCCCGCATTCATCTGGTGGCGCTTGTGACTGTTGTTACACTGGGTCTCCTGGTCGGTCTAAGCCCGGGTGAATGGACCGCCATCAGCCTTGCCGTCGGGATGGTCCTGGCAGCGGAGGCCATGAACAGCGCACTCGAGTTCCTTGCTGACCACACCGCACCTGAGTGGCATGATTCGGTCCAGAAGGCCAAGGACCTGGCAGCCGCCTCCGTCCTCCTGGCAGCCGCTGGGGCGCTTGCGGTAGGACTCCTGGTGTTTGTCCCGCATATCTGACCAACGGGTAGAATCCGCCTGACAGTATTATTTCTGAATGGGAGTAGAAGCAGATGCTTGACAGAGGATTGCTGAGAAATGACCCGGAGAAGGTAAGGGAGGCCGCGGAAGCCAAGGGAGAGCCGTGCCCTATTGACCGCTGGCTGGAACTGGATATCAGCCGAAGGAACGTTCTCGGCGAAGTCGAGGAGCAGCGGAGGAGAAGGAATGAACTTTCCAAGGAGGTCGCATCCATCCGGAAGACCGGAGGGGATGCCTCCACCCAGATGGATGAGAGCAGGGAAGCCGGCAGGAAAGTCGCACTGCTGGAGAGTTCCCTATCTGAAATAGATGCTGAGATGAAAGGTCTGGAGCTCTGCTTCCCGAATATCCCCGACTCCGATGTTCCCCTGGGTCCCGATGAATCCTTCAACATCGTCCAGAGGACATGGGGGGAGCTGCCCGAGCAGAATTTCGAAGCCAGACCCCACTGGGACATAATGAGCGACATGCTGGACAGCGCGGCAGCAGGAGCGATAGCCGGCTCCAATTTTCTCGTCCTCAGAGGCTGGGCCGCCTGGCTGCAGCGGAGCCTGATAAGCTGGATGCTGGATTTTCACATGAAGGCCGGCATGGAAGAGATCTGGTCTCCATTCCTCGCGTCCAGAGAGAGCATGACCACAACAGGCCAGATCCCGAAGCTCGAGGATGACATGTACCACATCGAGAAGGACGACCTCTTTCTCATCCCGACCGCAGAAGTCCCCCTCACGAATCTCTACCGCGGAAAGATGCTGAAAGAGGACGATCTTCCTGTCCGTCTCTTCGGATATACGCCCTCCTTCCGCAGAGAGGCGGGCAGCTACGGGAAAGAGACAAGAGGGCTCAACAGGGTACATCAGTTCGAGAAGATCGAGATGGTGCGTCTCGCCCATCCGGACAGATCCGAGGCCACCCAGGAGGAGATGGTTGCTCATGTCGAGGAAATGCTGCGCCTGCTGGAGCTGCCGTACCGTGTATCTCTGCTCGCTACCGGAGATCTGAGCTTCGCGGCTGCCAGATGCTTTGATCTCGAGGTCTGGTCGACCGGCCAGAAAAGGTGGCTGGAAGTCTCCTCTGTCTCCAATTTCCGGGATTTCCAGGCAAGGAGGGGAAATATCCGGTTCAGACCCAATGGCGGGGGCAAACCTCTGTTCGTACATACATTGAACGGCTCCGGCATCGCCCTTCCGAGGATCATGGCCGCCCTCATCGAGAATGGTCAGAGGGAAGATGGTCTTGTCAGACTGCCTGCAGTTCTGACAGAGAGGACCGGCCGCGAGTTCCTGAACGGCTGAATGATGAGTAATATCTATGAGGACAAGGTCCAATCTGAGTCTATTCGGGATGTCGATCGATTCAAGCCCCACAGACAAAGCGAACGGATATCATGAGCGGTAACGGCATCCTCGTCATTAAGCTCTATGCTATCGGCGACTACATCATGTCCCTGCCGGCACTTCATTTCCTGCGTGAGCGCAATCCAAACAGAGCAATAGATCTTCTAATCGGCTCTACCCTGACCTCTCTGGCCTCCATCTCGGCCCCTGTGGACAATATTATCCCTATGGATGAGGGGATTCTGACGAATCATGCAAGACATCTCTCGATCATCCCTGTCATTCACCGCCTGAGGAAGACCGGGTATTCGAAGGCTTACCTGCTGCACCGGGCCAATCCCCTTCGACTCCTAACACTTGCAACCGGGATTCCTCAACGCATAGGGCAGGGACAGAAGAGACTTGGCTTAACGTCGACCGTTCCTTTTGAGCTGGATCACGAGGAACATGACGCCCAACGGTACGCAAGGCTTGTCGGCTGGTCAGGCGGAGAAGTACTCGTCCCCGGTCGGATCGAGCCGACTGCGGAGAGTGTCTAAAAAGCTACTTCCATACTCGGTAAGGGAGCTTTCGTAGCTGTGAATGCAGGTGGCGGCAGATCAACCGGTGAGGACTCTCAACAGCATAAGGTTGCATCCTGAACGATTTCTAGAGCTTATCGAATGGCTGGATCAAAGTGGTATAAGGACCGTCATCATCGGAAGCGCTGGAGACAGACAGGGTCTTGGGCCTATGCTTGATCACCTACCCCCCTCGTCGCTGAACCTGCTGGGGCGAACCTCTCTGTCCGAAGTTTCCGCGGTCATTGCCCAGTGCGAATTGATGATATCCAACGACAGTGGTTTAGCACATATTGCCGGAGCGGTGGGGACTCCGACTGTGACTATCTTCGGGCCATCCGATCCTATAAGAACCGGTGTATTCCCTCCTTCAAAAATACACAGGGTCGTAAGACCCGAGGGCGTCACATGTCATCCCTGCCAACCAGCAAAAACAGGACTGACCTGTAGCGGTACCGATTGCATGGGGTCAATTGAGGTGGTTGCGGTCAGAAAAGAGGTTGAGTTTCTGTTGCAGATGAGATCACCTGACCGGAAGAAATATCCGCAGGAATAACTCCACCTGTAAAACACCGATCAGTATGCTAATGTATCTCTTTATGTCCAAACATGGGATTGCCTTGTAGAAGTGGGGGCGGGTCCTTGCGGGCCCGCCCCAAGCGTTCCAATGGTCCGTTTCAGCGGACTACCGTAGAGAACTCCTCAATTGTGCCCGTCTCCATCATTGCCCGGGCCGCAAGGCGGCCTGCAAGGGCCTGCGGAGAGTGGGGATCCCTCCGGAGAGCGCACTCGTAAAGAGCCCACGCGGTGACATAGTCACCCGTGTCCAGCGCCTCTCGCGCAACGCTGACAAAGCTGTCAACGTTCGCGGGGCTGGTTTCCACCGTCACACCGGCAAACAGAACCGTTGGCAGAAGCGCTACAAGCATCAGCAGTACACACTTCATAGTGAGCACCTCCTAGGACCGTCATGCGGCATAACCGATGACGGACGCTTGGTAACCCGGCTGTCCTTTCCGGTCTCCCGGACTGGGACCCGTGGCTTTGCGTCCCGGGATCTCTCCCGGTTTGCGATGGTCAAACGGTAACCCGGCTGTCCTTCCTCCGTCCCCAAACTAAGGCTGGGACCCGTGGCTTTGCGTCCCGGGGTCTCCCCCGGTTTGCCCGGCGGTGCTCTACCGCCAAATCTTATTCTTATTCATGAAGTTAGAAATGTAAAGGGGCAGCTCAAATGATGGAGTAGCT
>JAOZQW010000364.1 GCA_029932015.1 Candidatus Fermentibacteraceae bacterium | reverse complement strand
CTGGGATAAGAAAATCAAGTTGTGGGATGCTATTACTGGTGAAGAAATTCGAACTATTACTGGACATGGAAGTGGTATTTTAAGTGTTGATTTGAGACCTGGTTTTAGAAAAATTGAATCTGCAACCATTACTCCTATGAGATTAGTGTAAGCGCCGGTACTCAGAGCCAGCGCTCCTGCTGCTCCGGCAGCAAGGGCTATCACGAGGTCGGTTGTCCCGACTGAAGTTCTGGAGAATATCTCAGGTATAGATGGATCTATATTGAAAAGCATCCCCGCCGCCAGAGCCAGGAGCATCGCAGCTCCTATCCGAATGAAGTTTTCACGGAGGGCTCTGATCCCCAGCTTCATATCTCCGAGAGTGGCGGCAAGTGAGAGTCCCACATTGGGACCGAGCAGAGGAGCTATCACCATCGCACCAATTATGACAGCAACATTGTTCCTGGCCAGTCCTACCGTGGCTACTATGGCTGACAGGAGGGTCATACCAAGGTTCGGACCAGAAGTTTGGACCATTTCGCTTACATCTTCATATAGCTCTTCCCTGCTTACCCTGCTGACAGGTCTCTTCCGTCCGTTGTGGCTGGAAGCAGCGATATCCTCACCATCAGCCGCTGAAGGAATTGAGGCTTCAACTGGCAGAGAGACTATCCGAAGCTCATCACCTGAATCTGCAAGCACCGTTCGAAGAGTATCAGTTATCTCCTCGCTGCTCGCTGAATCCGTGAGAATGTGCAGCTGGGACTGATCGCTGGAAAGCTTCTCGGACCAGATGGAGAGGGTGTCCAGGCTACTCACAGCCGACCTTGCCAGCTCCAGTCTATCCGCGGGGAGGAATACTTCTATCAACCGAGTAGCCATTGAACTCCTATGCTCTCTATCATCCTACAGCAGGTTGCTGGCAAGCTCCGCCAGACGGCTCCTCTCCCCCTTGAGGAGGTTGATGTGGCTGGAAATGGGCTGGTCCTTCATGCGGTCAACGAGGCAGGTCAGTCCGTTCGACTGGCTATCAAGATAGGGGGTGTCGATCTGGTAGATATCGCCTGTGAAGACGATCTTGGCACCTTCACCGGCCCTGGTGATTATGGTCTTTACCTCATGAGGGGTCAGATTCTGCGCCTCGTCCACGATGGAAAATATACCATCGAGACTGCGTCCCCGGATATATGCCAATGGGGCAATGAAGAGCTTCTGATTGTCTATCATCTCCTGTATCCTCTGCGACTCCCTGCTCTCAGAGGTAAATCTGCCCCTTATGACCGAGAGATTGTCCCATAGCGGCTGCATATAGGGATCCAGCTTGCTCTGCACGTCACCCGGGAGGAATCCAAGATCCCTGTTGCCAAGAGGTACAACCGGTCTGGCCAGGTATATCTGCCTGTAGGATTCTCTCTGCTCAAGGGCTGCGGCAAGAGCGAGCAATGTCTTTCCCGTACCCGCCTTGCCGGTGATGGTGACGAGTTCGACCTCGGGATTGAGCAGTGCCTCGAGGGCAAACGTCTGCTCGGCATTCCGGGGCTGAATACCATAGGCTCTGCTCTTTATCACCCTCTCGAACTCCCTGGTCTCTGAATTGTACCATGCCAGCGAACTTGAACTGCCATTCCTCAGAATGAAGAACTGGTTGGGCACCGGGGTCACTATCTCTGAGAGATCTGTCTCAGGTATGCTGAATGGCTGCTGAAAGAGCCTGGAAATAATCTCGGTATCAACACCTTCAACCAGAGCAGTTCCGGTGTAGAGTTCATCAATGTTCTCAACTTTGCCCGTCTCATAATCCTCTGCGATTATCCCCAGGGACTTCGCCTTCATTCTCAGGTTGATATCCTTGCTTATCAGTACAGTATCCCTGTCAGGATTCTCTCTTCTCAGCTGGTCTGCAAGAGCCAGTATCCTGTGGTCGGGCTTGTTCAGGGTAAAGGCTTCTTCAACGCTTCTCGAGTCAGGACGCGCAACCTTTACAAAGAGTCTGCCCCTTCCCTCCCCCAGAGTCAGGCCCTCCCCGAACAGCTTGTCGCCGGAAAGTCTATCCAGCTTCCTGATGAACTCCCTCGCCTGGAAGTTGATGAGGTCGTTGCCCTTCTTGAAATCGTCCAGTTCCTCGAGGACGGTTATGGGAATGACAACATCATGCTCCTGGAAATTATCGATGCAGTTGTGATCATAGAGAAGAACGTTTGTGTCCAGCACGAACACCCTTGGTGCGAGTGGGGGATCAGTCAACGGCTCCCCTTTCAGAATAGAGATGAAGCAGTGCTGTTGGAGATGATTGTACAACCAATTCTGCTCATGAGCAACCACAGTTAACCTCAACGCTGAAGACTATGGTTGCATTCCGGGGTCAAGGTAATCATCTTACCCGCTGCCGGAGACCTGCTGCAGGTGAGCCGCTAGCTCAGTTGGTAGAGCATCTGACTTTTAATCAGAGGGTCGGGGGTTCGAT
>JAOZQW010000363.1 GCA_029932015.1 Candidatus Fermentibacteraceae bacterium | reverse complement strand
GAGTAGGCAACAGCCCTGTTGAAATGAGCCTTGCTGTCAGTGGGGTCCAGTTCCAATACGCGATCGAAGTCGCTGATTGCCAGGAGCGGCTCTCCGGCACCCGTGAAGAGCATGGCTCTATTGTAGTAGTAATCGGGATTCTGCGGGTCGAGTTCGATCGCGGATGTGATGGCGGTCAGAGCATCCTCAGCATCTCCAAGCTCGATGAGCAGTGCGAATTTCGCCAAGTATACTTCCTCATATGTCGGATCGAGCTGGATCGCCTGGTCAAGCTGCAGGATGGCCGCATCGAAGCAATGTGCAGAGATGAGAGTCAAAGCCTCTTCGTAGCACTCCTCTGCCTCTGGAATGGCGCCGTATACGGTAGCGGAGATCAGAAGAATTATTGCTGCTGCGTACTTCATGTGCAGTTGTACCCCCTTCTACATCGGCAGAAGGTCATCATGGCATAGAGCGTGATCAAACCCTTCTTTCTACCTCTCACTGAAAAGCGACCCTCCATCCGCAAGGGTCTTGAGAGGGACTACCTCAACCCTGTCACTGAGCCAGTACCTTTTTGTGCCGGGGTACAGCACCACGACCTTCCGCAGGTTCAGGTCCTCTATCGCTATACGGATAGATGGAGTGAGACCGGGAGCATCTTTTCTTTTGCATTCGACTCCAAAGAGATCTCCGCCCTTTTGAAGCACCAGGTCGATTTCCGCTCCCTGGTGCGTACCCCAGAAGTACGGCTCTGCATGGGGTTCAGCGAGTAGGACCTCCTCTATCACTAAACCCTCCCATGATGCACCTATCTTGGGATGGGAGAGGAGGCTCTTCATAGAATCGATGCCGAGCATCTGATGCAGAAGGCCGCTATCGCGTACATAGACCTTGGGTGATTTGATCTGCCTCTTGCGAAGGTTCGCATGATACGGCTGCAGCTGACGGATCATGAAGGCATCCGTCAGAAGATCCAGGTAATTCCTCGTAACGGCTCCTTTCACTCCGAGAGCGCGAGCACATGCTTCGGCGTTCCAGACCTGACCATGGTAATGCGCCAGCATCATCCAGAATCGTCGAAGAGCCACCGCAGGGACACGAACACCCCACTGCGGTAGGTCCCTCTCCAGAATCGTCTGTATGAAGTTTCTCCTCCACGACAGACTGGCCTTTTCATCCGAAGCCAGGTAGGAAAGTGGGAACGCACCTCGAAGCCACAGTTGTTCTGCCGCAGCCGCTCCGAGTTCTGCAAGGGAGAAACCCCCGATGGTTATCCGCTCGATGCGACCCGCAAGACTCTCCGATGTCTGGTTCAGAAGGTCCCCGGAAGCGCTCCCCAGTATGAGGAAAGTTGCCGGGTTGGGCATGCGGTCAAGCAGGACTCGCAGGATAGGAAACAGGTCAGGACATCTCTGGACCTCGTCGATTACCACAAGACCTTTCAGTGGTCTGAGCGCTGTCATGGGTTCATCCAAGCGGTCCAGGCTTGCGGGATCTTCCAGATCGAAGTAGTTGATCGAATCCAGATCCAGAAGCTGTCTTGCCAATGTGGTTTTTCCACACTGCCTTGGGCCAACCAGCACTACTGCGCGGCTACGAGCCAGTGCTCTTCTCAGCCTTCTCAGAATTGCTTCCCGCTTTTTCATGAAGAAATACTACCATGAAATATTACATTGTCAAGTAAGATATTCATGGTGTTTGTTGCCTCCAACCACCGGTATCCAAATGAACATCTAAAATCATAGCGAAGCATGGTACATGATCCCGTGCTTCCCTCTATATTCAGTCATCTATGGTTTGCTCCTCTTCTTACCGAAAGGACCACATGGCACAAGGCAAAGTAAGGACCCGTCTGGCGCCCTCTCCCACCGGCGATCCGCACCTGGGAACGGCGTATCAGGCGCTGTTCGACCTGGTGTGGGCGAAAAAGAACGGCGGGGAGTTTGTCCTGAGGATCGAGGATACTGACCAGGAGCGATCGACCCCGGAATCGGAAAAGGTGATACTGGATTCCCTTCGATGGCTGGGGCTTCAGTGGGACGAGGGTCCAGGCGTTGGGGGACCCTTTGGTCCATACAGGCAGAGTGAACGCCTTCCCATATACCACGAGCACATCAACCTGCTGGTTGCGAAGGGTCATGCCTATCCATGCTTCTGCTCCAAAGACAGGCTTGCAGAGCTTCGGGAGAAGGGGCGGTCAGGCGCGGGTGGAGGTTACGACAGGAAGTGCAGGGACATCCCCCCGGAAGAGGCCACGGCAAGAGTCGAGGCCGGGGAGGAATTCGTTATCAGGATGAAGGTCCCGCTGGAGGGCAAGTGCGTATTCAACGATCTGCTGCGGGGTGATATCGAAAAAGACTGGGCATCGATAGACGACCAGGTCATCATGAAGGCCGACGGCTTCCCCACTTACCACCTGGCGGTGGTTGTGGACGATCACCTGATGGAGATTAGTCATATCATCCG
>JAOZQW010000074.1:5876-9280 GCA_029932015.1 Candidatus Fermentibacteraceae bacterium | reverse complement strand
ACGGTGATTCCAGGCTGACGCATTTTGCAAGAGGATCTGCGCTCAGCAGGGCGGTGGAGATGTCTTCCTCCTGCATTCCCGGAAGAGTACGATCGGATATTTCCCCTCCACCCCCATCTGATAACTGCAGTAAATGCAGGCTCTCAGGCAGGATCCGAAGAACCGTAGCGACCCGCTTCGTTCCTGTGGAGATACTGGACAGCAGGCTGGCCGGTGAGTTCAGGGACGTAGTACCGGTATTCATAGCCCTCCGAGGGAGCCGGTCAGAGCTGGATCGGACGATAGGACAGTCCCTCGAGCTGGCGGGGATATATGGAGGACACTGGACCGGAGTCTTCTTCCCGGGGGAAGAGGCACTTTCACTTGTTCTATTTGGTGCTCCGGTTTCCAGCGAGCACAATACGGCAAGAGCCTGCGACTTTGCTCTTGAAGTCACAGGGAGACTGGGCGGAGCGGTTAGGGCCGGTCTGGCGGCCGGAGTTGTATATGCCGGAATCACTGGCAGTTCGAGGCGCTGCTCATACACCGTTTTCGGGGATACTGTGAATACTGCTGCGCGTCTTGTGCACCGGTGCGACTGGGGCAGCGTACTGGCAGCTTCCTCTGTAGCCTCCCGAACAGGATCCGAGTTCGACTGGGGTGATGGTGACCGGCTGATCCTGAGGGGGCGGAGTACGACCACCCGCGTCAGACGGCTCATTCGAAGGTCTGATCCAGGCGCCTGGGATTTCAAGGGCGAGATGATCGGCAGGAGGCGTGAGCTCAGTCAGCTGAGCAGGATGCTCACCCCTCTGGATGAAGGGACCTGCTGCGGGATGACCGTTATTTACGGTGAACCCGGTGTAGGGAAATCACGTCTTGTGAGCGAGGTCGTACTGGGACTTGGTGAGCGCAGCCAGAGCTTCGTCATGCAGTGCGACGAGATCACGGGCAGGAGCCTCAGGCCGGTGACCGATCTCCTTCGAAGTGTTTTCAGGCAGGGGGTTCCTTCTTCCAGAGAGGAAAACAGGCGTGTATTCAACTCCCGAATGTTTGAAATGGACACAGAACTCTCCCGGCTCGGGACCGAGAAAGCTGATAGAGTACGCATTGCCCTTGCACGGGTGACACCGGTCCTGGAATCCATTCTCGTGCTCGATCCCGATCGTGAGGATCCTGATGCTGGAGGATTCGATCGGATAGTCCAGGCAGTGACCACCCTCGTAAGGAGTCTGGCGATGATCCATCCGACAGTGCTTGTTCTGGAGGACATGCAGTGGATGGACAGGGATACCGGAAGACTTCTGGAGCAGCTCCTGCCTGCTGTCTCTGATCTTCCGTCAGTCCTTCTGGCCACTTCGAGATACATGGCTGACGGTGCCAGACCTGAGATGATGCTGACGATCACACCGAACCTGATCCTGGACCTTGCTGAGATGGACAGAGACAGCGCAGGTAAGCTGATGTCCAGTCGGCTCAACGGATCGGTAAGTGAGGAGCTGTTTGATTTTCTATGGGAGCAGACCGGAGGATATCCCTTCTTTGTAGAGCAGTTCTGCATTTACGTAGAGGACGAGGGAATATTGCGGACCGGACCGGATGGACTGAGACTCGTTACCGGCAAGACCGCAGTGCCCACCGGAATCAGGGATCTGCTTGTGGCCAGGATGGATCGTCTTCCTGTGAAGCTCAGGGAGCTTGTTCAGACGGCATCGGTGATAGGGATCGAGTTCGATGCGAGAGCGCTTGCTGCTACCATTGAAGAGGAGAACATTCGGGATCTGCTTGACCAGGGTGTATCGAACCGTCTCTGGACCAGGATCTCCGAGACGACACTCGCCTTCGAGCACTCTCTCCTGCGTAGAGCTGCCTACAACATGCTGATGCCCGGTCGGCTCAGGAAGCTCCATGGAAGAGTTGCGGAGGCAATCCTTGATCTGAATCGGGAGATCGTTGAGCCTGTTGCCGGTCAGGCAGCAATGCACCTCTACACGGCAGGAAGGGCCGCAGAGGCGCTGGATTGGGGTTTGAGGGCTCTTGCCCACGCAGGCGAGGCGAACCTCAACGGTGAAGTTCTTGACTGGTCGGAGCGACTCCTGAAATGGCTTGCAGAGATCGGAGCTGAACCCGGCCCGATGCTGCTGGACATCCTGGAGAAGAAGAACCATGCGCTGGACATGCTCGGTAAACGTAGTGAGCAGCTTGAGAATCTGGAAGTCATGCTGGAGGAATGTCGTCGATCGGACACAGAGAAGCTTATGCCGGGTATCTGCAAACAGCTGGGTGATTACTACTTCGTGACAGGGGACCTGGCAGAGGCCTCGGGATGGTACTCGAGAGGCATGGAACTGGCCCGGAAGAACAGTGACAGGATCGTCGAGGGCGTCCTGATGGGGAATATGGGTATCCTGCACGCCACCAGCGGGAGGTCAGCCCTTGCCAGGCAGCACTATCAGGAGGCAATAGATATCCATAGGAGCACCGGCAACAGAAGGATGGAGGGAGTGGTCACAGGCAACCTTGCGATCCTTCTGCGGCAGCACGGACCCGACAGACTTGAGGATGCCCGGGATCACTACCTGCGTGCCCTGGATATTCACAGGGAGGTGGCGAACCGGAGCGGTGAGGGTGCCGCTCTACTCGGTCTGGGAAATCTGGAGACATGTCTGGAAAATCAGGAGAAAGCAAGAGAATACTACCTGCAGGCCCTTGGGATCGGCCGGGAAGTCGGCAACCGGAGGAATGAGGCATACGTACTCGTTGCTCTTGGAATACTCGAAAGCATTGGCAAGGACTATAACAGTACTCTGGATTATCTGAGAGAAGGTCTGGATTTACAGCGCGAGATAGGAGACCTTGGGGGCGAGGCGGTAGTCCTTACTCATATTGGAATAACCTATTGGAAGCTGGAAGACCTTGTCAGTGCGGAGAGATTCCTGCTGAAAGCCCTGGAGATCCGCCGGCGAGCCGGGGACAGCAGGGGTATCTGTATTGTTCTCGGCAATCTGGGAGCTGTCCTCATGGCTGCTGGAAACCGTGATGGAGCCCTCCGGAAATACATGGAAGCACTCGGGATCGTGGAGGAGCTGAATCTACCCCAGGGAGAGATGGAGGGAGTAGTGGAGTTGTACTTCCTTCTGCAGTCATCCAGCGTTAATTCAGACTCACTTCCGTTCCCGATGAACTGGCATCCCCCTGAGGCCAGCCCCGATCAGACCTGACTGGAGCATTGTGTATTTCCGCAGCTGTACTGACAATTATCCTCAGGTGAAGTACGAGATCAGGGAGATCCTTCCTCCGAGCGGATCCATGATGGTGCATATCCTTCCAACACCAGCAACATCCGTCGGCTGAGTCACCATACTGCCCCCCAGGTTTTCCACCTTCGTGGAGAGATGATCGACATCATCGACCTGTATGCAGGG
>JAOZQW010000074.1:0-5866 GCA_029932015.1 Candidatus Fermentibacteraceae bacterium | reverse complement strand
TCCAGTCGTGCCACCAGCGGGATCTTCCGGCTGTATGACGAAGTAGGTCCTACCCCCCATGTTGAACATCTCGAGTTCAACTCCCAGCAGGGAAGCCAGATAGTTCTTTGATGCGGTCGCATCATTGGTCTGGAGACCTGACCAGGTTATCGAGCCGTGAACGTAGACCGGAGGATCCTGTCCGCCGACCGGATCCTCATCCCACTCGATGAGGGAGAATTTTCCTCCATCCTCATGCCTGATGGTGCAGAACCTGCCTATGCCGGCTATATCCTCCGGAGGGATCACTATGTTGGTGCCCAGGGGAATGGCGGCGTTGACCGTCGCATCAACATCGAATACGGTGATGAATGTCTCCCAGCGTGCGGGTAGACCACGATTTTCTTCAGGATACTCAGAAATGCCGGCGATCTCCTCACCGTTGACCTTTATTACATGGTAGGGTTTTCCCCCGACCTGGATCTTTTCAATATCCCATCCTATAAGATTCTTGTAGAACTTTATTGATAGCTTCGGCTTGCTGGTCATCAGCTCGGACCAGCTGAAGGCTCCAAGCATCTTAAGATTGTCATGCATTTCAATATCCCCTTCCGATTGATTCGAAGCTCATGGAGGGCTATTTGCCCGTCATGAGTGACAACATCACAGCCATTTTCGAGGAATTATCATCCCGGCTGCACTGATCACTGTTACAATGTGATGCATAACAGAGTGGGATGAAGTCAGTCAATGCCTGTGCGGTTGATCGCAGGGCTGCAGGCTTCGAAAAGTCTCAGTTGCTCCCGGTCGTGCCGGTGAGGCGGAGCAGCTCCCCCGCCACAACGTTCGGCGCAGGTGATGCAACAGGATTTCCGGTCATTAGAGCCGTTCTCACGGCGGCATTGTTCAGAAAGCGAACTCCGGGGGGGATAAGTGAAACCTCCCGGAGGATATCGAGAATGTTCATGGTGGCTCCCTCCGGAAGAGGATTGCCGTTTGAACCGACCAACCAGAGGATCATCTTCCCTGAGTCATCATGCTCAACATCGAAATACACATCCAGTCCCAACTCAGGAATAACCGATCTGGCTATGATCCTTTCAAGGATTGTAGCCATCAGATCACCTCTGTCGGGATCCGAGAGCTGTCCTGGAAGGGTTACCATTACGACTCCCGGGACCCTGGATGCATCCCCTGGACCGGGAATTGGCACACCTGTCCATCCATCGGGGATCGTCATCTCGAAAAGAACAGAGGCAGGCGGCTGAGGTGCCGGTGATACGAAGAAGGGCATCTCACCTTCACTTGCTTCACCTCGCAGCCACAGCAGGTGACCGGTATCTTCGATAACGGGATACATGAGGGCTATCAGTGAATCGACTGCCCCGAAGGCAGCGCCCCAGGCACCCATGAAATTCGCATCGAGAGGATGTGAATCAGTGCTTACTGCATGGAGACTGCTCGGAACACTTCCAAGGGCGGTGGAGAAGGCAACCCGTACAGAAGCGTTACCCACTGGAACCACCTCGGTGCCGGTACCTCTCCATGCGGAGTGAGCGAGGGAAACGGAATCGGGGAATTCCGTCCAGCAGAAGGTGCTTCTGGTATTAGTAGACTGGATCATGAGAGTGTCTGACGGTCCTGCCAGCCAGCCGCTGCTTCTTACGGGCAGTTCCACCGGCAGGGAGCTGGAACCCTCCGAAGAGAAGTGAAGGATAACAGGGCCGCAGTCCGACAGCTGTTCCAGCTCCATCCACCTGGCAACCTCACCCACGGCAGAAGTGGAATCCGGGACAGCCAGAATCTCAGCTGTCTCCAGTATCTCGCCTGCAGTCCCCGGGGGGGTCAGGATGATATATCCAGACCATCCCATTCTCTCCACCATCAGTCCTCTGCAGCCGAAGCTCCATAGCTCCTCGCGCTGATAGTCGGAGATCCCGGCCCATGGCTCCTGGGGTATTGCTCCATCCTCCAGCATGATTATCAGGAAGTCGCATGAGTCGGACAGTGCGGGTAAGGAGAACGTTTCCGGCACTCCCGAAAGGAGCAGAGCAGTCAGGAGCAGTGTTGTCATCTGATATCCTCCAGTGCGGCATTCATCTCCCGGATCCTGTCATTGGCTTCATCGGCGACTTCTCTGGTTTCCTCCAGTATCATGAAGGCGGCACTATGGGATCCATGATCCGGCTGCTCCGGTGATTCGTCGTCCGCTCTGTGTCCATGTAGCATGAGCGAATCCTCTGCAGTGATATCTGTTGAATCCTCGATGAGCTCTGCTTCTGGAGTCTCTTCTCCGCCACCGCAGCTGAGCAGGAGTGCGACGGTGAGGAGAGCTACGGTTGTGATGGAAATATGTCGACGCATTGTTTTAGATCCCTTCTCCATGGCTCCAGTACCCGCCTGAGAGTAGCGGGACTCTGAAGCCAGGCAAGCACCATACCATAGTTTGTTACGGGCACACCGGACTCAGCCAGTCTGCCTGTTCTCGCAGCCAGTTTCTGCGAACTTATCATGCATCCTCCGCAGTGGATGACCAGGCGGTATTCCGCAAGTTCTTCGGGAGGCGGGAATTCCCTGCCGAAGGCGTGCTCAATTTTTAATCCAGGGCATGCCGCGGACAGCTGCTCCGGGATCTGGATGGTTCCGATATCCTCGGCTATCCTGTCGTGGTTGCATGCCTCGGCGATCAGGATCCTATCCCCTGAAGCGAGCCGATCCAGTGCCTCTGCACCTTCGGCAAACAGTGTCAGATCGCCACCAGATGTGCTTCGCATCATCATGATGGAGAAAGTTGTAAGTGGTACATCTTCCGGTACCCATGCGTTCATGACATCTATCGCCTGGGAGTCGGTCAGAACCAGCTGCACGCTGTCTCCATAGCCGAGGGAGTCGAGAAAGGCCATGAATCCGGTCCGTTCCCCTTCAGAAAGGTTTTTCGAACCACTCCTGGCGAGGAGAAGGTCGGTTCGGTACATCCCAACCGGTACGCCCAACCTGAGCAGATACTCCATTGCCATCTCCTGTGGGCGGAGGAGTCTGCCGGAGGGAGATTCCTCATCCAGAGGAATGTGAAGAAGTACAGGTCCGCTCCTGTCGATGAAGGGAAGCAGGTCGACCGCTCCTGCTTCGGCGGGTCTGGAGCGAGAAATGAAATCGACCAGCTCCGCAGTACGGCCACTGTCGCTAAGGTTTATTTCGAGACAGGGAGTGCCGGATCGGTCCGGCAATATCGAGCGACAGTATTCCATCGCCTCTGGCAGTGTAGCTCCCGTGCCGATCAGCCGCTCATCAGCATTGGAGTGCAGGTTGAAAACTACAGCCAGTCTACGGGAGAGTTTCCTGGCAAGCGAGGATATGCTCTCCTCTACATGCAGTCCTCCGGAGAGAATACTCTGAACAGGATCTACGACGAGAAGAGCAAGGTCGACCTCCTCGAGAGCGGAGAGGGTTTTTTTGCGCTTCTTCTCACCGAGTTCGGTACTCTCATCCAGTCCGGCAGTATCGAGTATCCTGACCGGACCGAGGGCGTGTATCTCCATCAGTGCGCTCTTTATATCAGCTGTAGTACCTGGAGCTGAGTCAACAATTGAGGTCTCCTGCATGGTCAGCAGATTCATTAGAGTGCTCTTGCCTGCGTTGATCCGGCCGAATATCCCTATTACAAGTCTCTGAACCCTTGGCATATTGCTCTACCTTATTGGTGAAGGATGGACGGGGCTGAAGTCTGCCGCAAATGGGGAATGAATATAACGCTCGGTCCACCACGGTCTGGCAACGCCCGAAGAGAGCATCTCACGCCATTCCCTGTCTGTAAGCCGAGCTGATTGCGGGACGGTCAGCTCGTAGTAGCTCAGAACAGGTCCCGCGGCTGCTTCGAGTCTGCCGTCCGGTCTGACAAAGACTACCGTCATCAGGTCAAGATTCCCTGACGCGACTTCCAGTACTTCACCTGTATTCTGATCAGTATGCACATCTGCGACCAGAGATGTCTCGGAGCCCTGTTCAGTTTCAGCTCCCTGTTCTACCAGGGACAGGAGAAGAGCGGGTATGGAACCGAGGAATGAGGCCTGCTCTCCTGAGAGAGGTACTCCCTCCAGTTCCTGTATCGAGATATCACGGAGCTCGAGCACAAAAGCCCCGGCAGCGTCCAGTCTGCCGGCCAATTCAGCGTCAAGCATTTCCATGCCATCCAGGGCATCGCTCAGCATGGCAAGAATCCCTGCTGCTTCGTGATAAACCTGTGGGAGCGGCTCAACGAAGCCAGCCGAGGGCTGCAGACGCGAAGGGGGCATACTGATTGTCTGAGCGGTGTAGCTCTGCTTGATATAAAGAATGGTATCGTGACGGAGCATTGCCCACGAAGAAAGGAAACGGGAGAGACCGGCAAGACCCCATTCAGATGTGAGCATGTATGTGGGATAACCCTCCTCCAGCGGCTCGATGCCCATCCTGAGCAGCCCCAGCCAGGACATATACAGGGTCGAATGCCAGGCTTCAGGCCCGAATGATGCGACTTGATCCTCGAGAGAGGTGAGTATCTCCCAGTATCTCTCAAATGCGAAGCAGTCCAGCTCCTCAAGCAGGTCTCTCGCTTCAGCGCTGCCCATAACTGCTGCCACGTCGAGTCCTGTGGGCATTGTGCGGAGATCACCCGTTGCGCTGGCGCCTACTGCCGGGAAGACAAGGCTGCCGAGGATCTGGCTGTCAGGGGCATATCGCTGTCCAAGGAGTCGGAATCCCATTGTCTTCATAGCGAGTTCGCCTGCGTACCCTCCAGGCGGCAGACCGGATTCACCAGTCCCGCTGTAAATTGCTGGAGGTGCGTAAAGTGAGTCGACAAGCTCTATGAACCTGTTGTAGAGGTTCCGGTCCAGAAGTCCGGGATCGAGACTCTCAAGACCGGTCAGATCCGATAGGCCTCGGGAGTACTCCGGCACAGAGAGGTCGTCGGAGAAGCCTGCGAAAAGTGTTGTTGTGCCATAGATGCGCTCCCAAACATCTCCCAGTGTGATCTCGCCGGGAGCGTCCGTTTTCATGTCCGCCGCAATGGCAAGAGCGGCGCAAGTCTGCTCCATCGCTCTTTCCTCTGAAACAAGGTACTCCGCGTTCTCTCCGTATGGTTCTCCACCGTGGAGGATGAATGTCATTCTGCCGAACCACATTGCCGCAAGGAAGTAGCGACTCAGGCGTTCGCTGGAGTCGTAGTGACCCCTGGGGATATACTGGCTGTAATCCTCATAGTATCCGAATATGGGGCTCTCTGTGAATCCGGAAGCGCTCTCGATGAGATCCAGTTCCGCAGAGACGGTCAGAGCAATAGACGGATCAACCTCGAACGAGGGGCTCAGGAGGGAGGCTCCCACGGCCAGATACGCTGCAGAAAGCTCATCATCACGTTCCATGGCGAGCATGTAGAGGTGGTCGACCAGCGTAGCCAGATCGTGCAGGAGATACTCCTCCTCCAAGTATGCCAGGGACTGATCGAAGAAGATGTGCAGGAGATGAAGAACAATTCCGGATGAGACGTATACAGGTACTCTGTCATTCCGAAGGGTACTGAAAGCCCTGACCGGCTCATCCCCAAGCCAGGATGCTTTACTCACGGAGAAACCGTTCTCAAGTAATCCGGCGGGGAGTTCGGACAGGGAGAGAATCTCCAGCAAAGGAATGCCGTTCATCAGCTCTTCCGCTTGCAGAGGCAGGCCGTAGGCTGGCATGGAGGAATTGAAGTCAGGACATGGATCGAACCCCCATTCCCAGGTGCATGTTGCCTCTGGCAGAATCAGATGCACCGCTGGATGGTCAGGCTGGGCGGTGATTGGGGAGGCTGATCCGCATCCAGCGGCAAGAAACATCAGCAGCATCGTGAGCAGAGAGAGTCTACTGG
>JAOZQW010000362.1 GCA_029932015.1 Candidatus Fermentibacteraceae bacterium | reverse complement strand
TCACAGCCTGATATTCGGACCCACGGACCTCTCTCGGAATCTAAAGGCGCCGCTGGCTTGTTCATAGCGTTGATATATCAAGTCAGGTATCCGTATTTCACAAGGTACTCAGCAAGAACGGCTTCCAGCACTTTTCTGTCTTCCGGACCGAGATCGCGCTTCCATTTGAAATTAGTGTTCCTTGGCTCGAACTTCTCCACCGCTTTCTCGAAGGCAGGCTTCCATTCAAGGTCACAGAAATCCGTCACCTGTTTCATGACCGTTACTGGATCCTCACAGAGATCCTCATATCGAATATCCATGTACTGCTCCGCCGGTACTGACGATCGGGCAGCTTCGGCAGCATCCATAAGCAGTTTCCACTGTATTGCCGCGAGAGCGACAAAGGATCTGTCGTGGCTCTCCCACTCACTCATGTACTCATCGGACAGCTCTCCCCAGCGCCACTCCCCCGGCCCGCCCCAGCCCTTCCAGAAACTGACCTTGAGCGTTGATGCCGCCGTGGCCCTGCCATCCCTGTAGACGTGGATGAACTTGCTGTCCGGGAACAGCTTCCCGAGCAGTCCTATCCTTGGCCAGCCCGTTATCTTGAGCAGAAGGCGATTCCGTCTTCGTGTTAGCATTTTTCGAAAGGCGGCTTCGATCGAGCGGTACTCTTCCCTGTAATCCGCTTCAGTAAGATCCTTCAGTGGTCTCCTGAAACCCGGGATATAGAGCTCCCAGAATCCGTACCACTCACCGGCGCTCACTCTCCACTTTATCAAGTCCGACAGAAGAGGGATATCGAGTCCGGCCATCACAAGTCTGTTCAGACCCGGTTTACCGGGGAAGTCGTCTGTCAGCCTGCTCATCCATGCAAGGTCCGGATGCCCGGAGAGTACCCTGTGGAAGACTGTTGAGCCGCATCTCCCTGTCCCGAAGACAACTACAGGCTCCCGCAATGTACCTTCAGAATCCCTGCCGATCACTCCTGCTCCTCAGAATTGGCGGTATCATCGTTAAGGTGACTGTTCATCATTACTTATCTGACACGGATACCGGATTGAGAACCTACTAGTGTCACTTCCTCCCTACAACAGAAGGTGCTGTTCCAGTAGAAACCGATGGAGTCCTTCGCTGACAACCTGATTACCGTACGCATCCCAGTGCCAGTTGTTGTCATACTCGAATCGTCGCTGGTCACTCTCCCAGGCTTCACTATAGACAGGCACCATATCCATGAAACTGAAATTCGGTTTCGTTTCGCAGATTTCCCTCACTATTTCACAGTCAATGAATCGCTCGGGTTCGGAAGATCCTTCGTAGATCGGTGGTCTGAGAGCATCCCCTACAAATACAAAGCTCTTTCCCTCATGCTCCCTTCGAAGCTTGTCCAGCATGAACTCCGTCACATCACTCATCTCCGCCATCAGCACAGTATCCTGCCTCATCTCTGAGAGCGAGGTAACGAGAGCAGCGATATTCTCCTCCCTCTGCGCATTTGCGAACAGCCCGAGCCTCGTGTTGGTATTAAGATATCGCAGGAGCGCACTGTGCCTGAGGAGCCGCCTGAACCGGCTGCGGGAGAAGGGAGCGGGAGGGATCTCCACATAGCCTGTATCGGAGGAGGCAAGCTGGTAATAGAATCGAGTGGGAGTGCCGAGATCAGCCAGGCTTGATCTGACATCATTCCGGTTGAGAAAGATCACAAACAGGTCCGGGTCATACAGCCGATCGATCTCCTCGACCATTATCACATACTGATACAGGTAAGCACCTGATCGACCGAATCCCCAGACCTCGAACCCGGGACCGAGCATCTCTGCAAGCAGTACATCAATATGCTGGTCAAGGGCGGTGTAGAAGTTCTCGATATAGGAGTCTCCTAGAACGGCGATCCGGTATGTGGGATCACCCTCGGCTCTTGGATGGTAATCATAGGCACTTATCCATCCTGCATTATTCACCCTCCACTCGGCTCCGATCCGCGGAATACGCCCAAATGTATAGGTCCCCGAAATTCCATATGACGCATCGAAAGTGGGAAGGGAAGTCACAGGATCGAGTACATACGCGGGTTCTTCGCAGGCGGGGAGGAAGAGTCTGAAGACGAGAAACTCCAGCACGAGGAACAGTGAAACGAGGAAGAGCGTCAGCCTTGTCAGGAAGGTCTTCATTTCACCACCCTTAGATCTGTTAGAAGAGGAGTCTGTTCCTCCATGATCACCGGTATTCGCGCCATCAACAGACACATCTGTATCGCCCGGACTGTATACTCCCGTGATTCAACCCGAAAGCTAACACTTCTGTTCTCCTATTCAAACTGCCGGGGCATCTGATACGCGACTTCCTGAGCCGGTGCTTCATCCCGACCCATACGCTGATTTCACTATGATTGGAACCTGCAGGTCGAAAGGAGAAACATGACACCTGAACAGGCTGCAGCCCTCTCCTGCCTTATCCTCTTCGCAGGAGCCTGCCTGC
>JAOZQW010000361.1 GCA_029932015.1 Candidatus Fermentibacteraceae bacterium | reverse complement strand
CACTTTATGCAGGGCGGCAGCATCCTCTGCCATACCCTTCATTGTGATATAGTAACCAGCAGCAGCAGCAGCACAGGCGATCACGGAGAGAGAGCTCTTTGCACCTCCGGACGGCAAGAATAGCAGAATCAGAACAAGGCCGGCCAGACCGGCAGATACAGTAAGTCTGCCAATGATGTTCTTTGACATGATGATCCCTTCCCTTGTAGCAAAGTAATCATCAACAGGAGTCTCATCGTCCACCCCTGAGCTTGCGCATTTTTCACCAGGTGTATATTCACGGCGAAAGATACAATCCATATGGGAGGAAATGATATGAGGATCGTTCTAACAGCTTTCAGCATCGCCATTCTGCTTGCAGCTGCTTCCAGCTGCGGAGGGAACGGGTCGGAACCTATCGAGGCCGCAGTTGCACCTGAAGAGAGAATCGCTATCGCCATAGTTGATTCCATCGGGGTCGAACTCGGGGACAGCAATTTTGTTTTCGCCTCTATCACAGCACTCGAATTCGGTCCTGACGGGAACATTTACGTACTCGACCGGGGAACATGCAACATCCGAGTCTATTCTCCCGAGGGTGACTTCATCAACACCATCTCCGGGGAAGGCAACGGCCCAGGTGAAATGACCAATCCCTTCGCCATGGCGCTTCTCGGTGACGGACGCATAACTGTCTGTACCCCATTCCAGGGCGGCATGCAGACCTTCCTCCCTGACGGGGAATGGGAAGGTCTCACGGCTGAATTCACCAACAATCCGCCTATGGGTATGGTTGGTGCGGATTCCAACGCATATGTAGCCATGAGAATGGTCGTTGATTTTGTAGATGGTGAACTCACAACTGCCTACCATGTGGCAAGATATGAGGAATCCGAGGATCCATCAAACGTCTATTTCGAGTTCGAATTCGCATTCGACCCGCAGAACCTCTCCGATCTGCTGATGAACACGCTCTTCAACCAGGTCTATCATGCCGATAGAGAAGGCAATGTCTACCTCGCCCCCTTCTCAGAGGATGAGTACGCTGTTCAGGTGCTGGATAGAGAGGGCAATCTCCTCATCGAGTTCGAGAGGGACATGCCCATGGTCCAGAAGTCACCTGAAGAGATACTCGAAGAGAAGGAATGGATGGAAGCCTGGCTCCAGAGTATTGGTGCACAGGGCGTCGTTATCGAGTTCGATCCGAAGGAATACCGCTGGCAGATAAGCGATCTCGGCTGCGATGCCCAGGGCCGCATCTGGGTCCGCAGGGGCACCGAACTTACACCGGTCTTCGATGTCTTTGACAACCAGGGCGCACTGCTTTTCACGGCAGAGGTCGAGGGTGTCGGCGAGGATTCGCAGTTCTGGGATTTCGTCATCAGCGACCAGGGCATGATGGCTTATTCCGTCAATCCTGAGATGTACCAGAAGATCTACCTCATGGAGATACCTCAGTAATCAGAAGGAGCACTTCAGAAGAAGTGGGGCCGGTCACCTTCGGGTGCCCGGCCCCACCTTCGGGTGCCCGGCCCTTCCATCCTCGGAGTGGAAGTCTTGACCACTCAGGGTATTTTAGTATTTTAGCAATATCTGAAATAGAGGTGAAATGAAACCCGAGGAACTGTCTGAAATGCTCAAAGCCCTCTCCTCCGAGATGAGGCTCCGTATCCTTCTTCTCCTCAGGGAGAGAAGGCTCTGCGCAGGTGGCATCTCGCGAAAGCTGGATGCATCTCCTTCAGCTGCTTCACAGCACCTCCGGATACTCAGAACGGCAGGTCTGGTAACCGCCTGCAGATGCGGAAATAAGATACATTACTCGTTGAACAGGGAAGCAATGGCCGGGGTCTCATCCTCTCTGGAAGAGCTTATCCCTCTCGCTGGTAAAAATGAAGATGATGAAACAGCAACGAACCCATGCGGTCGAAGCCGTCATGGAAAGGAGTGACCATGTGTTGCGAAAGCAAGTGTAACTGCGAGCAACCGGAGCGCCTGAACGACAAGAAGCCGGAAGACTGTTCCCCCGAACAGATCCGGGAATGCCATGGAGACGTCGACAAGCACCCCTGCTGCGAAGACAAATAGAGAATACCGTCCGGGGTGCATATTCTGTACCCCGGACACTGCTCCCCCAGGCTACTGCGCAAACTAATTGATAACTCATTCGGGTGAGATGAATGTCGACGATATCCGATCCAAGTATCCCCGGGATGAAATGCTCTTCGTGAAGCAATGGTCCATGTATCAGGTGCGAGATATTGATGCCCCATACTCCTGGGGGCTGTGCATCCCTTGATACTGACGATTCCGGAGTGAATTTTGAAGCCATAAACAAATTTGACACAATTCATTCCGGTAACTATTGATAAGGTTGTCTCATACGCGAACGAAGGGAAGCACTATGAACCTGCTGGCTTTGATCCTGATGCCGCTGCTGGGGTTCGGGACGTGGGAATGCACCGGACCCGAGGGGGGTGAGATCAAAGCACTGGTA
>JAOZQW010000073.1 GCA_029932015.1 Candidatus Fermentibacteraceae bacterium | reverse complement strand
TCTCGCCCAGATCCTCCAGTCGATCCGGACTGATCAGATCAGCCCTGTCAAACAGGAGTTCATCCACCTTCAATTAAAGCTCGCGGAGTTAATCAGTGAGATGCTTGTGTCTCATGGCGAGAGCAAGCCGCCAGTTGTAGATGCCGACCTGTACTACAGCAAGGATGAGGAGGCCTGCGATGGAGGCCAGAATGACCCGTCGCATCCCGCCCATTACAGCCGTACCCCTGTTCTCAGTCTTGCCGACCTTGCACGGCTGTTCATTCGTCGCTCTTCCTGTCCCGCGACCATCCATGGTGGGGAGGTCACACGGAATTCCGCGGAATCCCTGAAGAAGAGCTTGACCATCCTGTCCTCGATCGAGTGAAATGTAATGAATGCCGCTCTGCATCCCGGAGCGGTCCATGATTGAAGCCCGGCAAGCAGTTTCTCCAGCTCCTCCAGTTCCTTATTGACTGAAATGCGAATGCCCTGGAATACTCTGGAAAGGACCTTGACCCTGTGGCCGCGCACCGCGGCGCTGACAGCCTCTGCAAGCTGACCTGTCGTCTGAAGTGGCCTCCGACGCACAATCTCGTCAGCAATTCGCCTGCTTCGTCCTTCCTCACCGTATCTGAAAATGATATCGGCCAATTCACTCCTTGAGAGATGGTTCACGAGATCTGCCGCTGTGGGAGCATCCGAAGACCTGTCATATCTCATGTCCAGTAATCCATCTCTGCCATGGGCGAAACCCCTGTCCGGGTCATCCAGCTGCAGGGATGAGAAGCCGAGGTCAAAGAGGACTGCATCAGCCAGACCGAGTCCGAGCTCTTCCAGAAGCAAAGGTATACCGGTATAGCTTGCCGCTCTGACCCGTACTCTCTCCACTCCAGTGAACCTCTTCTCGACGAGTGCTGCAGCAGCCGGATCTCTGTCGACCCCAAACAGCTCAGTCTCAGGGAGTGTATCCAGCAGTGCGGCAATGTGACCGCCGCCTCCAGCCGTACCATCGACAAGCAGTCTTATCTGTCCGCCTTCGGCCATGAAGTCGCATATCTCGTCTGCCATGACAGGTAGATGATTCCCACTCCGTGAATGCATTTCCACGGAATCATCTGCTCCGACACTGGAAGGCTGTTCCGAAAACATGGCTCCAGGGCCTCCCGATCACAGGTCTTCAGGATGCTTAGTAGATATCTATCTCTATGTCTTCAACTGCTTCTTCCAGCGAGGACTCCCGGTTCCCGACCCGGTCGGCGTACTGATCACCGGCCCATAGTTCGATGGAGTCAAGGAAGCCGAGGAAAACGACGTCATGACCAATACCGGCCACTTCCAGCAGATCAGAGGGGATCGTGATCCTGCCCTGTGCATCGATGTTGACGGGTTTGATGTACTGCGACAGTTCGCGGATGATCTCCCTGTTCCTGCGATTGTTCCTGGAGAGCCCCATAAGACCCTCCCTGACCTTCTCCCATTTCTCGGGGGGATAAAGGATTAGACATCCCTCAAGACCTTTCCCGAGATAGAGTCCCTCGTTCGGGAGCTGCTTGCGGAACTGCGCTGGAACGCTGACCCTGCCTTTGTCGTCAAGGGTATGCGTGTGTTTCCCCGTGTACTCGCTCATGTGCAACCTCCAAGCCAATTCTATCCCACTATATCCCACTGTCAACCCATTCTATGGGATATTGTCCCACCAGGAGAATGCACCTCTCCGCAGATTGAGTGCTATCTTCATGCTATACATATGGTTATAGGATATACGGAGATTGCCCTGAATACTCAGCTTCTGATACTAGGGGAAGGCATTAAGTGAGAACGGCGGACCAGTACCGTGATCGTGGAGGCTATTTGCCCTTTTTCTTATTGAGTTGGCCAGTGCGGCGCTTCCGCTTCTTGCCGTCCTCATAATAGTAGTGATAACGGTATGTGTAATAAGTGTATGCAGTGTACATTTTGAGAGGATCGAAACCGTTGAGAACCGCTCCGGCCATATTGGCAGAACTTCGAACCAGTTTCTGCCAGGCGGACTGAAGAACCTTCCTGTTCACTATCTTCGCTCCGACGACCATGAGGGTCGCATCGACCTCAGGACCGATGAGTATCGCATCCGTTACGACCGCGACCGGAGGACTGTCGAAGATCACCATCTCGTAATTGTTCCTGCAGAGCTTCATCACATCGACAAATCTTCTGCTGCCGATCAGCTCAGAGGGATTGTGAGGGATAAATCCGCATGTCAGAATCGAGAGATTCTCGACTTCAGTGCTTCGTACCGCGTCCTCCAGGCTCTCGATCCCGGCAATGACCTCGGAGACGCCGGGTTCCCTCGGAACACCAAATATATTGTGTACTACAGGTCTTCTCAGGTCGGTATCCACCAGAAGGACACTTGTCCCCGTCTGAGCAATCGCCACGGCAAGGTTCCCGGCTGTTGTTGACTTGCCTTCCTGCGGACCGGCACTTGTTATAAGGAGGGTCCGGATGCCTGTATCAGCGCGACTGAAGCGGAGACTGGTCCTGAGATCCCGGTAAGATTCGCTTCCAGCCTGGCGAGGGGCTCTGACCATGATAAGGCCGAGTTTCCTGCCTGGCTCGCGCCTGGTCTCGACCCTGGAGACCTTCGGAATAACACCGATCACCGGTATATCGAGAGCCTCGATATCCTCCGGGTTTTTGACTGACTGGTCCAGCTGCTCCTTCAGGAGAACGAGACCGATACCCAGTGCAAGACCGGCAAATATCCCGAGGAGCTGATTCTTCCGGGCATTCGGAGCGATCATTCCTCCAGGAAGAGCAGTATCCATGATCATTACATTGCCCATCTGACCGGCTTCGGCGATCCTGACCTCTTCGTATTTCGTCCTGAGCAGGAGATATATCTGCTCACTGACGTTCCGGTTTCTCTCCAGCCTGGCCAGATTGATCTCGACCTCCGGGAAGACAGATATGCTGTCATCGAACTCGCTGATCACCCTTTGTATAACTACCTCACGGATGCGCTCTGCTCTGAGCAGAGCCTCTACCTGTACAAGGTCCATCATGATGGAATTCACCGAGGCCATCGGATTCTCAGGATAGCTGACGAAAGCGGCCTGCCCTAACGCCTGCATGAGAGCGTTCCTCCGTACATCCAGGTCGGCGTCCAGGCTGAGCATCGCCGGATCATCAGCATCCCCTCCCCTGGCGATCAGGCTTGCTCTCGAGGATTCCAGCGTTGCGATCTCATTCTCGAGCTGAGTGATAAAGACCGTGTTCAGACCGGCCAGATCCTCAGCGAGCATCTCTCTTCCCCCCTGCAGCTGCTCCTGGAGGTAGTTCCGCTGAGCCTCCAGAGCTCCCTGCTCGGTGACTGATCTTGCGGCTTCGGTCTCAAAACCGGACAGGTCGTTCACCAGGGTGGCCGTTTCGGCACTCAGGCTGATGATCCCGTGCTCCTCCTTATAGGCTGTCAGGGAATCCTCATCGTGCTGAAGCTCTTCAACGATGATATCGATCTGCTCAGCGAGGAAAGTCTTCACCATTGTGTTCTCACCTCTGGCCTCCGCCAGATTTCTCCTGTAGTAGGTCTGGACGATGAGATTGGCAAGGGTTGCCGAGGCAGCGGGTGAGCATCCAGTGGCTGAAAGGACGAAGAAGTCGGTATCACTCATAATGCTGACGAAACTGTTGCTTCTGACCATGCTGATCAGGGAGGAGCGCAGGGCATTCTGAGGGACATCCCGGTCACCAAAAAGGAGACTCACAAGACTATCGGAATTGGGTGATCTGAGTATGGAATCGGCAACGGATTCAGCCATGCTCCTGCTTCGGATTATCTGAATCTGATTGTTCCGCATCGGGTCCATTTCGAACCAGAACACGCTTGACATCTCCAGCGTCTGCGCCATGCGGCTGCTCGCGTCGTAGATGAATGTCGCGGTCGACTGGTAGACAGGTCTGGTCCGTACAGTGACAGCGATACTGACGGCTACCGAGGCCAGGAGTATGCCGAGAATTATCCATTTGTGTCTGAAGAGTATCCAAAGATACTCACCAATTCGTACAGAATCCCGTTCCTCGTAGAATTGCTCAGCCATTATTTAAACATTATCCATATGATATTGGCTGCTACGATTATCTTGTAGGAGAAATCCACGGCATCCTTCCACCATTCATAGTTCCTTGTGGGTACATAAATGGTTGCCCCCGGCATGATCTCGGGAACAGGCTCACCCTCGGCCTCAAGAAATCTGCTGACATCGTATTCCACTTCCATATCACTGTATACGATGCTCACATCACCTAGGTTAGCCACAGATGTGGGACCTCCAGCAGCGGAGAGTCCGGCGATCAGGTCAGATCCAGCCGGGACAAGGTGGGTGCCAGGGTCGCGGACCTCACCCCAGACATGAATACTCATCAGGACCTCCTGCGTTTCCAGACCAGGTACAGTGTATCCTTCAAGTCCGGAAGCGGCGGCCACTACTGCGATGAGCAGGACTGAACCCGCCAGGAGTTTCATGCCTTGACTATCTTCTCCTTCCCGCTGCTGATGTTCACACAGGCGTTACGAGTATCGACCACCAGAGATGAATTGTCGACTATCCACTGGTAATCGTAGCACGAATGATCTGTGATGACAACCGCACAATCATAATCCGAGAGGTTCTCAGAGGTGAGTTCCACGGAGACCGGTCTGTGTTTCGTCTGCCTGGTGGCTCCGATCCTGCCAACGTAAGGGTCGTTGTAGTCCACAGCTGCTCCCAGATCAAGGAGTTCCTCCATGACCTTGAGAGCAGGCGTTTCACGGATATCATCTATATCAGGCTTGTAAGCCATGCCAAGTATGAGTATCCTGCTGCCATTCACACTCTTGCATCGCTCATTCAGAGCTCGGGTTATCGTTGAGACGACGAAGGACGGCATCCCGGTATTTATCTCTCCGGCAAGTTCTATGAACCTGGTGGGCATACCGTACTGGTGTGCCTTCCAGGTGAGGTAGAATGGATCGATGGGGATGCAGTGTCCACCCAGGCCCGGTCCGGGAAAGAAAGGTGTATAGCCGAATGGTTTCGTCGATGCAGCGGCTATGACCTCCCAGATGTCAACACCCATCCTGGTGGCGAGCATCTTGAGTTCATTGACGAGAGCGATGTTGACTGCACGGTATGTGTTCTCAGTGATCTTCGCCATCTCTGCGACCTCGGGGGAACTGACCATGACCACTTTGTCCACCGCATATCCATAGACCAGTTCGGCGGCCAGACCTCCCTCAGGTGTAAGCGCACCAACAAGCTTGGGGATCGTCCGCGTGGTGTAGTGCTTGTTGCCGGGGTCTTCCCGCTCGGGTGAGAAAGCAACAAAGAAATCCTCTCCCGCCTTCATGCCGCTCTCTTCGAGAATTGGGACCAGCTCTTCGCGGGTTGTACCCGGGTAGGTGGTTGATTCGAGAACGATCAGCTGTCCCGGCTGCAGATTCCCGAGTACTTTTCTTCCCGTGGCTGTCACATAGCTCAGATCGGGCTGCCGTGACTCCCCGAGAGGTGTCGGGACACAGATTATCACAGCGTCCGATTCCGATATCCCTGTGAATTCTGTGGTCACCATGAGCCGTCCAGTAGCGAAAGCGTCTGCTATCCTCGATGACGGGATGGTCTTGAGGTAGCTCTCGCCTTTTTCGATGAGACGCGGTTTCTCGGCATCGACATCGATCCCGAATACTTCACAGCCACCTTCAATGAACTCAAGAGCCAGCGGAAGCCCAACATAACCAAGCCCGATCACCGCGATCCTGGGGTGCTCTCTGTCCTTCATCCTGTCATTGAATCTCATGTATTTCTTCCGATCCCGTAGTAGGAGAATCCCATCGCCTTGAGTTTGGAGGGATTGAAGACATTTCTTCCATCGAATATTACCGGCTGACGCATAGTGTCCATCATCCTGGGGAAGTCCGGCTCTCTGAATTCGGTCCACTCAGTCACGAGGACGAGGGCATCTGCATCTTTCACAGCATCATATGTGGAGGTAGCGAAGCGGACGCTGGAGCCAAGTATCCCACTGGCATTTTCCATGGCCTGCGGATCGTATGCAGCTATCTCTGCGCCTTTGTCGAGAAGTCCTTTGATGACTTCGAGTGCAGGAGCCTCGCGAATATCATCGGTATTGGGTTTGAAGGAGATCCCCCATATTCCGATCTTCTTTCCGCTCAGATCCTCACCGAAGTGATCCGTTACCTTATGGATAAGCAATTTCTTCTGCTCAACATTGACGTCGGTAACGGAACGAAGGACCTGCAGTTCAATGCCATGCTCGATAGCTGTCTTCTGCAGGGCTCTGATATCCTTTGGGAAACAGGATCCTCCGAAACCGGCACCCGGGAACAGGAAGCTCGGGCCAATTCGTCTATCAGAGCCGATACCGACCCGAATGTCGTGAACATCAGCACCCACGACATCACACATTCTGGCTATCTCATTCATGAAGGATATCCTGGTGGCCAGAAGGCTGTTAGCCACATACTTCGTCATCTCTGCGCTTCTATTGCTCATGACCAGTACTGGATTATTGGTCCTGACGAAGGGAGAGTAAAGCTCCCTCATCTGATCTGCGACCTCTGCTGAATCGGTTCCGATGACCACCCTGTCCGGTTTCATGAAGTCATCAATTGCAGAACCCTCCTTGAGAAACTCGGGATTACTGACAATGTTGACCCTGAAATCCGTACCTGCTTCGATCTCTGCCCTCACCCTGTCAGCTGTACCGACTGGGACAGTACTCTTGTTGACTACAATTCGCGGACCGTCCATATGCTTCGCAATGTCAGCCGCTACGGCGAGTACATGCTGGAGATCGGCGGACCCATCCTCCCCCGGCGGTGTACCTACAGCTATGAATATGATGGAACTTCTCTTAACGGCAGAAGCGATATCAGTAGTGAATGTGAGTCGGTCCTCGACGACGTTGCGGTGGATCATCTCGGTGAGTCCTGGCTCATATATTGGGATCTTCCCGTTATTGAGATGATCTATCTTCTTCCTGTCATTATCCACAGTAATGACATCGTTGCCCATTTCAGACAGGCATGTAGCGGCCACCAGCCCAACGTATCCACTTCCAACTACTGCGATGTGCATATATATCCTCCAGTTTGTATATGTGCAGAGCAGACAAGAATAAGATAAAACGGGAATCCTGTAAACAGGTCACTTGCGGGCAGGGAAGTACCGCTGATCTCCCCTTCGAACCGTCTTGCCGCGGGAATCGAGCAATTCAGCCCACATGAGCGCTATTTTTCTGGATACACCTAGAAGATCCCTCAGATCAGCCAGCCCGAAACCATCAGCTCCGAATGCTTCAGATGCTCTGTGCTTCACCTCTTCGAATGCAGGAGAAGTGATCATGGTGCCGGGAATGAGCTCCATCAGCATCCCCCTATCGAGGAGGGACTCCGCCAGATCTGCATCATCGAGGTCACCGATGGGAACTCCCACCAGCCCAATCTCCTCGATCCCGTTGATCATCGTATCTACCCGACCAACCAGTTCAGGAGGTATCTCCAGAGGATGATCCTTGATAGAGAGTCTGTCCTCTATCCGCTTGAGGCTTCCCTCAGTTTCCAGTTCGGTCAGTACTGCTCGAACAAACCATGAACACCGCGCAGAAAGAATGCGTCCAGGCAGGGAGGTCGAAACACCCGGACTGACAGGCCTTTGTCTGTGATGAGATCTCACTGCTTCAAGAACCTTCTCCTTCGCAGTATCGACATCACTGCGGGAGACAACCCGCATGATCGAACCGTCCTTCATCAATTCAGCGGTCCCATTCATCTGCATGCTTCTCACTGCATCCAGTGCTTCATTCTCGGAGACACCCGAACGCGAAACCAGCTCAGGCAGTGTAAAGCCGTCTCCGCCGGAATCTCTGAGCATCTCAGCTGCCAGGGAGACCAGATCACCCTCGGCAAGTAGCGAAAGGTGCCTGTGCCTGTTATCCGCGAATTTCTTCCTGACCTTCCTTGTTCCAGTCTCGAGGATAGTTCCACCGCCGATGGTCACAATCGGAGAATACATCCTGATGACAAACCGGTCACCAGGCAGGGCCACAACAGGTGATTCGAGCTGAAAGTGAACAAAATCCGAGGAACCCGCAGTCAGTATGTCCGAGGCGACCGGCACCGCTCTTGCCATGACTTCGGCCGTGCCGGTATGGAGTCTGACCCGCTGATTCCTCTGTAGAGGTCGTGAACTGGCCAGCATCGTGCATTCCGTATCGAGGCTTTCTCGAGGGGTGAGGTAGCCGGGCTCGGCGAAACATGATCCCCGAGCAACCTCGTCAGCATCGAGACCGACCATGTTCAGAGCTATCCTGTCACCGGCAGACCCGGATTCAACCCTCCTGTTGTTGTTGATGCTCAATTCGCGGACCCTGTAAATACCGCCGCCAGGCTGCAGTTCCAGCCTGTCACCGACCTTGACGGTTCCCGAAATAGCCGTCCCAGCGACAATGGTGCCGAATCCTCGGAGGACGAAGACTCTATCTATATCCAGGCGGAATCTCCCGCCTGCGTTCTTCATTTCCGTCTCAGCTGCCAGTTGAACAAGCCTTGTCCGGAGCTCCTCCATACCCTGACCGGTCTCAACAGAGACCCTGAACAGGGGGACATCCCTGAACCTTGTTTCACTCAGGTACTCCCTGACATCCGCTTCGGCGAGCTGCTGCATCTCCTCACCGACCAGATCGCACTTGGTCAGCACAACAATACCATTCGTCACGTCAAGCAATTCAAGAACATCCAGGTGTTCACGGGTCTGGGGCATAACACCTTCATCAGCAGAAACAACAAGCATGAAGCAGTCAACGGTGGCAACACCTGCAACCATCTGACGAACAAACCGCTCGTGACCCGGAACATCGATGAATGAGAGAACACCTCCATCAGGCAAGGGCATGAATACGTACCCGAGCTCGATGGTGATCCCCCGCTTCTTCTCCTCCTTGAGCCGATCGGGGTCCGTCCCTGTGAGATACTTGACAAGTGTGCTTTTACCGTGATCAATATGCCCTGCAGTACCGACTATTACGCCCATAACTCTCCCGCAGTCAGGGAGATCGTTCCGGCAAGGATATCGAGTTCCCCTGGCTGAAGAGTACGCACATCAAGTTTCAGCATACCATCCTCAATCCGCGAAGCTACTGCAGGTGACGCGAGCCGTGCCTGTTTCGAGAGCAGCTCCGGATCCGGACAGCTGATCCCAACACCGAATGACGGGATCGAGTAGTCCGGGAGAGAACCGCTTCCAACAAAACTCTCAGTCTCAATGACCGAGACCGAACATGAGGATGGAAGCGATAGAACGGTCATGAGACGCTC
>JAOZQW010000360.1 GCA_029932015.1 Candidatus Fermentibacteraceae bacterium | reverse complement strand
GCGCAAGATTTCCGCGCCAAGATCCGAATAGACCTCAATCACCGCAGGATGGGGATGTCCGAAAGAGTTATTCCTCCCGGCCGAGAAGACCGCAAACTGCGGTCTCAGGGTTCTGAGGTATGGCGGAAAGATGGAGGAGAGACTGCCGTGATGAGGAACTTTGAGTACCGTGACAGGTGAGGCCTGCAGGGTCATGGTCCTCTCCGACTTCTCCTCCATGTCTCCGGTCAGGAGGACGCTGAAGTCGCCGCACCGGACCATGAGCAGGGCGGAGCTTTCGTTAAGATCCAGATCGACCCCCCGCTCCCCCAGTGAGACTATCTCCGCTGTGACCACCGATGAGAGTTGCCGCAGCTGGAATTCCTCCATCAGCGCATAGTCGCATCCCTGCTTGAGCACTTCCTCCAGAAGGTCCTCGTAGATATAGGAGGAGTAGTCCATTCCTGGATCCCACACTTCCAGGACTGTGAATTTGCGCATGACCGATGGCAGTCCGCCTATATGGTCCGCATGGGGGTGAGAAAAGGCAACGACATCAATAGTATCAACCCCCAGTTCATTCAGGCGGTGAACCACTGCCGCCTCCAGAGGGCCGCCGGCATCGGGTCCGCCATCGAAGAGCCAGGTCTCTCCCCCTTTTGCTTCAAGCAGGATGGCGTCCCCCTGACCGACGTCGAGGAAGGAGACAGTGAGCAGCGGGATCAGGGAATCCGCGATGGGCATCCAATGTGAAGTGTCGCTGATACCGCCTGAGGGTGTGCCGAGAGTTACACTCTCACGAATGGACTCCAGCGTCCCCGGACCGATGCCGCTGACATACTCCAGGTCTCCCAGAGTCAGGAACGGACCGAAGGTTTCCCGGTATAGAATGATGGACGAGGCTTTAACCGGACCAATCCCGGGGAGCGTCTGAAGTGTCCATTCGTCTGCGGAGTTCAGATCGACAAGGTCGGGAGACAGGAGAGATAGTGCCAGTAAAAGCACAAAGAGCCTGCCCATTACTTGACATACCTCCGTTCCGTGTTAAGCTTACCCCCGCAAAATCGAGAAAGGGGGTTCTCATGAGGAACCTGCTTGCGGTCGGTCTTCTGCTGGCCATGGTGGTATCCGCCGGTGACATCAGGCTTGAGAACAGCGACTTCACGACTCTGGCCTACATCAGGGACAACGGAAGGGTCGAAAGCGCTTCGTTCGAGATCCTTGGATATATAAGGGAAGAAGGCCGGGTGGAGAACGACACCTTTGAGATCCTCGGCTATTTCGACGAGGATGGAAAGATCGAGGATGAGAGCTTCGATGAGCTCTATACAATCGAGTCCGACGGCCGTCTGACCGATAACCGGTTCATGAAGGTAGCCGAAATACAGAGTGATGGCACTGTCGAGGACGACTGCTTCAGAGCTATCCTCTACGCCGATGGCAGTCATCCTGATATGACAAGCCGCATTGCTGTCTACCTGGTATTCTTCAGCGATCTCCTGGAGGACTGATCGGCGAAGGGAGGCATACGCTTTGCCCCCTGATCCTGATATCAAATGCCTGATTCGATCTGCCATTCCGGCAGGTAGTGGTTCAGATCTATCAATGGTCTCCATCTGATGGCTGAAACTACCCGGGAACTCCTGATGCTCTTCACTGACATAGAGGGTTCGACCAGGTTGTGGGAGAAGGACCGGGAGTCGATGTCCCTTTCCCTCAAGACCCATGACGTTCTTCTCTCAGCAGCAGTGACATCTGCTGGTGGTTCGATCATCAAACATACAGGTGACGGTGTGTTTGCGGTTCTGCCTGCGGGTGCTTCTATCCTTCCAGGGCTGGTGGACTTGCACAGGATACTGTCATCCACTTCAGCAGAGCTTCCAACCGCATTGAGATTAAGGATGGGGCTTCACTGCGGACAGGCTGAAGAGAGGTCAGGTGACCTGTTCGGACCGGATGTCGGATTGACCCAGAGGGTAATGGATTCCTGTGCCGGTGGTCAGATACTTCTGACATCAGAAGCTGCCGCGAACATTCCACTTCCCGCAGGTTCCTCACTTGTCGACCTGGGTATTCAAAGACTCAGGGATCTGGGAGAACCGAGGAGGCTTCATCTCCTGCGTCATCCGGGTCTTCCAGGGACCGATCGCATCTCTCCCAGAACACTTTCCAGTGTGCCGAACAACCTGCTCAGACCTCTGACTCCTTTCGTCGGAAGGAGCAGGGAGATGCTGGAGCTGCGGAGGCTTCTTGCGAATGAAGACCTCCGTCTGATCACCATTACCGGTCCCGGCGGTACCGGTAAGAGCAGACTCGCTCTCCATGTAGCGGCCGAAGCGTCGATACAGTTCCCTGATGTAGTCTATCTCGCCCAGCTTTCCGGTCTCACCTCTATAGACCAGCTTGCACCTGTACTTGCCTCAGCAATAGGACTGGAGGTCAGTTCTTCCGGAGACCCAGGCAGAATGGTCATCGAGTACTTTCACACCAGGCGGATACTG
>JAOZQW010000072.1:7744-9425 GCA_029932015.1 Candidatus Fermentibacteraceae bacterium | reverse complement strand
ATAGCGGACTATCCAGGTCCGCGTCAGTTTTTTCTGAGGATCTCTTTCATCATGAAGGCGAGTTTGGCGAGAGAGTAGGGCTTAACGACGACACCGCTGAAGCCGTACTTCCGGTAGTCTGCCATTACCGGATCGTTTGAGTATCCGCTTGATACGATGGCCCGGATACCCGGATCGAAGCTTCTCAGCTCTTTCATTGTTTCCTGGCCGCCCATGCCGCCCGGTACAGTCAGGTCCAGTATCACTGCGTCGAAGGGTCTGCCGCTTTCTGAAGCTGTTCTGTAGGCGGCTACCGCCTCGACTCCGTCACTTGCCCCTTCCACCTCGTAACCAAGATGGTCAAGCATCGCAGCTGCAGTGCGCCTGACAATAGCCTTGTCGTCCATGACCAGGATCCTGCCGGAGACAGTGCTGCTCAATTCTTCAGGTTGCGGATCGGAGGAGTTCCTGTCGGTTACGGACGCAGGGATGTAAATCGTGAAGAGACCTCCCATTGGGGCATTGGCAGCAGAGAGCAGCCCGGAGTGCTTCTTAAGGATGGAATATGCCGTTGCCAGGCCGAGACCGCTTCCGGTCTCCTTGGTGGAGAAGAAAGGATCAAATATTTGCTGGATTATACTCTCCGGTATGCCGGGACCTGAATCGAGGATCTCGATCATGACGTAAGGGCCGTTCTCCAGCGGCTCTGTTGTCCTGTCGGTCACGTCGATATTTGAGGCGCTGATCTCGATGCTGCCTCCATCCGGCATAGCCTGATCAGCATTCAGGATGATGTTCTGGATCACCTGGTTGATCTGGTCACGATCCGCAATGATGAGGTTCAGATCCTCCGGAATATGGAAATCCGCACAAACATTGGAGCCGCTGAGAACGAATGCGGCAGCTTCTGTAAGCAGGTTGGGAAGCGAGATATCCTCTTTGACCGGCTGGCCTCCCTTGGAAAATGTGAGTAGCTGCCTGGTAAGTCCGGATGCCTTTCCAGCGGCTCTCTCGGAGTTCGTGAGTATCTGGTGGATCCGTGTTCCCGGTTCAACCAGCATTTTCGCTAGGGAGATATTGCCCATCACACCGGTGAGGAAATTGTTGAAATCATGGGCGATACCGCCGGCAAGTATACCGAGTGACTCAAGTCGCTGAAGGCGGTTCTGCTCCTGCTCGTGCTTCTTGATGTCTGAAATGTCCCTGCAAATTCCCAGTACAGCGTACTCTCCATGGTAAGTAAGAACTCTGACTGAGAACTCAACGAATCTGACCTGCCCATCCCTCCGGACGATCCTTACCTGATAGACGGAGGGAGCATCCCCGCCGGTCTCCCTGGTCTCACCGTATTGCTGCATTCTCTCCATGTCGTCCGGATGGATCAGGTCGAGAAACGGAATGGCATAGAGCGCATCCTTGGTGTGTCCCGTCAGTTCGCACATGCCATCGTTGACAAACATGAACCTCTTGCTGCTGTAAATGTAGATGCCGTCGTGACTCTGCTCGACAAGGGTCCTGTATTTCTCCTCGCTCTCCCTCAGCTCCGCCGTGCGACTCCGGACCAGCTCCTGCAGCTGGTACTTCTGCTTCCCGCTCTTCACCTCCATGAGTTTGCGCTCGGTGTTATCGAAGATGATCCCATCAAGATAGAGCAGTTCTCCCTCAGGATTGAAGGTCCCCTGTCCCTTTTCGAAGACCCACT
>JAOZQW010000072.1:0-7734 GCA_029932015.1 Candidatus Fermentibacteraceae bacterium | reverse complement strand
GACTCTCCATCCGCCCTGATTATTCTGTAGTCGATCATGTAAGAAGTTCGTTTATTGACGGCTATCGTTATCATATCGGATACTAGATCGCGGTCCTCCGGATGAATAATGGATACATATGACCTGACACTGTTTTCAACGAAATCCGATGCAGGATAGCCCGAGAGGATCTCAATCTCCCGACTGATGAAATGAATTGTCCATTGCTTATCCATTGCCGCCCTGTACATGACTGTCGGCAGGTTCTGGATCAGTGATCTGAAATCCGCTTCTCTTCTTCTCAGAGCGGACTCAGCACGCTTGCGTGTGCTTATGTCGCGCACTGTGGCCTGGAGTAACTGCTGATTTCCGAGTTCCATCCTGCTGAGAAGGACCGTTGCGGGGAAGGTCTCTCCATCGGTCCTCATATGCTCCCACTCGAAGAAGCACGATCCGCTCTCCATTGCCTTCTGGATCATGAGGGAAGCCCTGTTGCCGGAGTTCTCCCCATCAGGCTGAGTCGGTGGGGAGAGTTCCCAGGGACCTAGAGCGGTGAACTCCTCCTCGCTCCTGCACCCGAACATCTCGAGAGTGGCCGGATTGCCTGCTATGAATCTCCAGTTCGGCGGGGCGAGCATCATGATGGCATCCCTTGATGTCTCGAAAAGAGTGCTGTATTTGATCTCCCTGTCCCTGTGCTCAGACTCTGTCCGCCTGATCTCGGTGATATCCTCGAGTGAAAGAAGGATCACTCTGAATCCGGAATCAAAAACCACTTCGGTACCGCTGCTCCGGAAGATGCGTCTCCCAAGCCGGTCGAGGTCCAGTTCGATATCAAGGTAGTCGAATTCGATGTGGTCGGAAGCCAGGTCCTCGAGCGAGCGCCTGAGAGCCTTGCCGGAAAGCAATCCGCCGTCCAGGACGCTGTAGGGTTCACCGAATATCTTGTCGGGATCGATGTTGAAGGCGGCACTGAAGCTTCCGTTAGAGAACAGGCAATCCAGATTACCGTCCATTGCGAGAACCGGCATGCGCATGATGGACAGCATGGTCTCCAGGCAATCGGGCAGCTGCAGCTCTGTCGAGGATGAGCCGTGATCAGTAGTCAAATCACTCCCTGCATTCAAGGCCAATGTACAGACAGTCATATACACCAGTGGAGCTGTCCTGAGCAAGGGCGGACCTGTTCCTGGTTCATTGGTTCCCGCTCTGCCTCACTTTTCATTGCCACACTCACCCACAATACTTGTATTTGCTGAGCAGACCTCCAACCAGAGGGGATGATCATGGAGATCGTCTACCGGCCGATAGGCGTTATCAGAACCCCATATTCAGATATGGCACCTTTTCAGGCGGATGCGAACGATACCGCAGGAGAGTTCTGCCTTGAGCTGTTTCCGGAATATGAAACCGGTCTTCGCGACCTCGAAGAGTTTCTCTACGTAGTTGTGCTCTTTCATATAGACAGGGCAAAAGGCTACAACGGCTCAAATCTTGCTTATCCCCCGTCTCTAGCAGGGGGGACCGTAGGTCTTTTTGCAAGCAGGTCACCCAACAGACCCAACACGATCGGACTGGATGTCACGAAACTCCTGAGGATTGAGGGAGGAAAAGTCTACACCGGCGGTCTCAGTATTCTTGACGGAACACCGCTCCTGGATATCAAACCCTATATCTCGGCGGACAGGAAAGATGGACCTCTGGGCGGCTGGGGAAGGATGGGCGGGGATGGCATTCCCCGGAGGAGCTGATGAAGGACCATGGACAGCAATACTGTTTCTGCCGGTACTGACTGGACTCTCCGCAGCTGAGTCTGAGTGAATGGTTATGGAGGTTTGTATGAGGCCTGTGATACTGTTTCTTTCAATATTGATCATGTCCGTTCCTCTGGCTGCAGATGCTCCAGGTTGGGTGATATCCTGCCGCGTAGTTGTAGATGAAGCGACTGCACTGAAGGAGATGCTCCTGCTGGATTCCCTTGGCTACGAGTGCGGTGTCCTTTGGATACCCGACTGGCCATCATTGGGCTACTATGAGGGCTGGATGACCTATGTCGGCCCTGTCGGCTCCGCAGAGGAGGTTGCCCTGACAGCCAGCAGACTTCTCTGGAGATTTCCTGATGCTCATGGGACTATCGTTCATGAGGACCCGAGCAATTGCACTGCAGGAGCCAGACCTGCCGAAATGCTCGATCTGACAGGGCTCTTCCCGCCGACCCAGGATTTCATGCAGGGAGTAGCCCTTCCCTCGAGCTGGGAAGTAACTCTTGTGGATCTCGGTCCTGATACTCTGGATGAATGGGACCGCCCGGTCCATATCTCCCAGCGTCTCCCCGGATGGAGGATCGAGGAATGGGAGGATGTATATCTGGGCACCGTGGAAGTGAGGGCATACAGAGAGGCGGCTCAGGTGAACGCTCAGCTCTTCGAGCGCGAATGCCGCTATCTCAGAGAATCGGCACGTGCTCTCGGCGCTACCATCTTCGAGCAGCCTGGCAGTCATATCCTCCTTCATAGATACCCGGATCCTGAGGACAGGAACGGCGACATCGATTTCTGGGCGGTTCTGAGCGGTGATTCCATCGAGTACGGATACCGGTGCAGATCCTTCTATGGAGAGATGCCATACTCATGGAGAAGTATTCCGTCGGAGGCCAGGAGATCCCTTCTCCCGCTGGAGTTCGATTCCGACGAGGGTGCCATTGACCTTCTGTTCGAAAGGCTCCTGACAGATGGTGTTTATGACGATGAGAGTATGGAGGACTTTTCTTACGGTATCGAGTACATGGATGGCTGGGAGTCAGGTGTATACCGTGATTATCGCGATGTGGCCATCCGGGAGGTTCACCGAGAAGGAAGTCCCGGCGACCCGAACACCGCGCCTGTCGTCGACAGGTTCAGGATATACTCACGATTGGGTGAGATCCTCTGGTGGCACCCGTTGTACGGAGAGTTCGTACCATACCGGGACCTGTTTGCATTCAGGGGCGTGTAAGCAGGGACATTCGTAAGTTCGTCAAACATGCAGGTTTGAGGACTCTGTTCAACTGGTCGAAGCATCTGGTGAAGGAAAGGGGTTGATTGAAGCTTCTCTGAACATCCGGGACCCATGTTTGGAACATACGTTCCAATGCGCTATATTCAAAAATGAATAAAAGAGATAACATCCTGAACGCTGCCATGCATCTGTTTGTTGACCACGGCGAACAGGCAACATCCATGAAATGGATCGCGCGGGAAGCAGAATGTGGAATAGGGACAATGTACAACTATTTCGCATCAAAAGAGAAACTGATCAACGAGCTCTATCTCGAGATCAAGGTGATGTACAGTAGATTTATATTGGAAGTACTGGATCCGGAAAAATCAATAAAGCACCAGATCATTGATACCTGGCGGAGAGCTCTTGAATTTGTACTTCGTCATCCGGTCGAGTCGAAATACATAGAACTGTTCTGTCAATCACCTATCATATCAGAGCAGCTCAGACGAGAGACCATGGAGTTATTCTCACCTCTTATTGAGATCTACGAGACAGGGAAAAAGGAAGGGATCATCAAGAATCAGGACACGTTGCAGTTGCTTTCATTTGTAAAGGGTGCAATTACAGCGAGTGTCATGAGTCAACCTGAAATGAACCCGGAGGATATTGATGCTGTTGTGCTGATGGCCTGGGATGCGATAAGGAACTAGTTTTTTTGAGATAATATTGGAACGAATATTCGTTCACTCCAAAAGGAGGATATCTGTGAAGGGAATAATCTGCTACTACTCCGGTTCAGGGAATACGAAACTGATCTGTGAGTCACTGAAGAGCCAGGTTACCTGTGCTGAATTCGAACTGCACGATATTGCGAAGGATGGGATGCCGGATCTCAGCCAGTATGCTGTCGCCGGATTTGCCACCTTCACCGATTTTCTGGGTGCACCGCATCTGATGTATTCATTCTTTGAACGAATGGCGCAGCAACCAGGCAAGTTCGCATTTGTTCTCAACACTTATGGCTTCATGTCCGGTATTACATTGAAGACTCTTGCGAAGCTTGCAGAGTCAAGGGGATTCATCATCATGTCAGGGCATTCCCTGCATACTCCGGAGAACTATCCACCTATGAGGAAACGGAACAGAACTTATGACCATGCACCTGTTCCGAAGGAGCATGCGAAGTTCAACGACTTCGTTGCTCTGCTGGATACTCAGGTCAACGCTATTCAGGCTGGAGCAACTCCGGAGATCGCACCGATCAGAATCGGACTCATTAACTCCATACTTCCCAGAATGCCACGGACGCAGTCGAAAAAGGACTTCGGTATTCAGCAGGTTGATGAGGGAAAATGTACTGCCTGCGGGATATGCAAACAGGTATGCCCGTACAGTGCCATCGAACTTGATCCAAAACCGGTTTTTGATCATCAGAAGTGCTTCGGGTGCTGGGCATGTTACAACCATTGCCCTTCTCAGGCCATATTTACGCCGAAGTTCAAGGGGGACTTCCAGTATGCAAAGCCTGTCACAGAGTTGAATGACAAGTTCAGCTGATAGTGATGACTGAAATCGATCTGCACGGCTATCAGGTTGTGGAAGGTATTGCCACTCCTCTCTCCTTGCGATATACATGAAGCAGGTGTTGTGGGCCCGGGGATCATCCCGGCCCGAGCCGGAACGGAGGTACGATATGAAGTACCTGGTAACAATGCCTAAACTCTCCCAGCAGGAAATAGACAGGTCCTGAAAGAGCGTCATTGATGCTTCCGGAGGAAGCGAAATGACCATGGACCGCGCATACAGCAATCCCGATGAGGGATTTGTCTGCTGCTGCTGGAACGCTCCATCCAGAAATGCACTCGAAAACCTCTTCAGGAAGGCCGGAGTACCGTTCGAGAGCATGCGCGAGGTGTCGGAGTTCGCATCCGTAGCCTACGCATAGTATGCCCGGACATGAGATTGAGGGTCCGGTCCCGTCAGGGATCGGACCTTCTTCAGGGTCAGAGGTAAATCTGTTAAGCGCATTGGCAGTATAAGATAAATAATCACCATTATAATGATGTCAGGATTGCTGCTGGGGGGCAGATGCTCCCTGAATTGAACCCATGCAGGAGCTGGTCTAATCGGTGATGCTCTCCAGCTCATTCACCTGGTAGGCAGCCATCGGCGGTGTTTCCTCGAGGTTCGCACCAGGTCGGTATCCCAGTGTCTCCTGAACCGATCTGCCTGCCCGTGCAAAGATATCAGCAACAGGTATCCCGACCGGGCATGCGTCGCTGCACTGCCCGCATGACACGCAGGAAGCGGAAATGTGGACCATTCTGCCGATCTGGAACTGGACGGTTCCCGATGGAACTCTCACAGCACCTTTCGTCCTGGCCAGTTTTTTTACAAGACTTGGCGAGTAGCGTGTCCTGTCCGTCTCGTAATCACATATGATGCAATGACAGAGGGGGCACACTTCGCGACAGCCTCTGCAGCCGATGCAGGCTGAGAAGACATCGACAAGAGAAGAGAGACCGTAAGGAGTATCCTCTTTCCCGCTCAACAGCAGGCTGAGATTGCTTCTCCTTGCCCGAATTAGCGACTCAGGAGGCCTGAGTTCACCAGTAGAGATCTCAATCCTGTAAGAGTTGAGAGCTTCCGCAGAACTGATGGCAAGTTCCGAATGTAGATAAATAGTTCCCACTTCAGCAGATGCGGAGTCCCCGGCCAGGACGACAGTCATGTCGGTATGGGCGGGAGGTGTGAAGTCAGTGCAGTATGAGCAGGCGGCTCTGGCATCCTCAGGAATGGTGCCTTCGGCCACGGAGCTTTCGAATCGCTTCAGCAGTTCTTTGCCGGCCTCTCTGATATGCCGTGCGGCCGGGATCACTCCCGGGCAGATGCAGCTTATCACCATAAGATTGTCAAACGCTCCCTGAACCTGCTTGACATTCTCGATGAAGGCTCTGAGTTCGCAGGGTCTGAGCAGAACCGCCACTATTCCCTCAGGGATTCCATCCCGCGTCAGTTCAGTGAGCGCCCTGGCTCCCTGGACGGGCATGACAGGATGGAAGGGCACCGCTTCACTGAGCAGTGCAGGGTCAGAGATCAGCGAATAGCAGAAACGCCCTGCAACAGGAGTCTTTCTCAGCGTGAAAACGGCCTGGAAACCGCCTTCATTCAGAAGATGATGCAGAAGATCCTTCAATGATTCGGAAGAGGCCGTATCCGGAGTCAGTACTCCTGAGTACTTGAGGGAGTCTCGATTGCCGTCAGTCCTCGAACTCATGCAGCTCGTCCTTCTCGAAGGTGTTCAGGGGCAGCAGCCCCCCTCTGTCGCCGCCCGCCCGATAGTCGAACAGGTCCGTAGTCCTCTCGGAGACCATGCCCACTAGTCTTCCTATGGGAATGTCAGATGGACAGGCGTCTTCGCACATACCGCATGAGACGCAGGACAGGCTCATATGCGCCATTCTCCCGATGTGGAAGAGGAGTGTGTTGGAGGAGAGTCGGGAGGCACCTGCCCTCTCCGAACGCCGGAGATGATCCGATGCGGGAAAGCGTCTGTCCTTCATGTCTATGAAGCATAGCCTGCAGTAACAGATAGGACAGACAGTTCTGCAGGAACGACATCCTATGCAGCCGCTGAAAAGCTTGGCCAGTCCATCGAGGCCGGCGTAAGCGGTACTCATTTCCGCTCTCCCTGCCGCTGCGGAGACATCTCTTTCCCGCACGAGTTCAGCAGTCCATGCCTTCCAGGCGTCACAATCCTCAGTGATCTCGTAATCGAGAGCCTCGAGCAGGCTCACGCCCTTGTCGGTGAGAGGGATCAGAATTCCCGGGTCGCCATGATCGGTAAGGCAGATATCTCCCTCACCGGTGAAAGAGACGCACTGCCTGCATAAAGGTCTCAGTGATGAGGGAGAGGAAATGTCCGGTTCAAGCTCCCTGTTCTCCAGCCAGTCCCTGAGCGGAACTGCGCCAGTGCAGTCCATGGTCACCATGAAGACCTTTTCCTGATCCAGCTGCTCCAGCTTGGAGAGCTCTACCGCTGCCCTGGCTTCGCAGGGTCTCAGGAATGCGAGTATCCGATCCGCTTCTCCTCCTCTGGCGAAGGAAGAAAGTGCCTTGGCCCCGTTCACTGTCATTACAGGCGGAAGCGGATCCGCACCGGATAGTTTTACCGGATCCGTGATCAGGCTCCAGATATAGTCTCCGGAGTCGGTTCTGACAGGCATCATTACAGAAGTACAGAAGCCACTCGAAAGAGATGCTGCCGCAAGATTTCGCAGTTCATCCCTCAGAGATAGGCCGGGGGACATGCGTGCGCCCTTCATGACAGGAGCTCCGAGAGCTGACATCGGATCTGGTCCGGAAGGAAATGCTCTGAACGTATGGCGCCGGAGGGACAGGAGGCGGCACAGTTGCCGCACCCTTTGCAGAGAACGCTGCTCACTCTGCAGATAAGGGTCTCTTCATTGAAGGCTATGGCCCCGTATCCGCATACGCTCATACAGGTCCTGCAGCCTGCGCAGAGGGTCGGGGAGATCAGTGCGGTTTTCGGCTCTGTCTCTATTTGTCTTCCGGGGATGATAGCTGCCAGAATTGCCCCTGCGACGGCTTCTGCCGTTGCAAGAGACTCCTCTGTCGTGCAGGGACCACCGGCGCGTCCAGCAACGAAGATCCCGTCTATCGGTGTTGATACCGGGTCGAGGGAGCCATGTTTTCTGACAGGAAAGCCTCTTTCGTCGGTCTCCACTCTAAGCATCTCCGCCAGCTCCGCGA
>JAOZQW010000359.1 GCA_029932015.1 Candidatus Fermentibacteraceae bacterium | reverse complement strand
CAGATCTTCAGGCCCCACTTCCACTCCATCCACTGCAACGAGTGTATCGCCCTCGAGTATCCCCGCAGCGTCGGCCGCTGATCCGATAACAACGGTTCCAACAAGCAGATGGTCTCCTGCTATCTCAAGTCCCAGGCCAGTCAGATTTTCTGGAAGTCCCTCGGTGAAGAGCGATGATGGCTCCAGCAGGACCTGATCTCTGGAGTAATCAAGGTAGAGAACGAATCGGCTGAGTATCCCCGTGCCGACGATACCGTCGTATGCGTCGAACACTTCCGTACCCTCGAAGCTGGAACAGAGTCCTCCGGGCACTCTGAAGTCGCCCAGAGTGATGCTTCCGACCCTGAAGCCCTCGATATCCTCTACTCCACCGACTCCCTGAACCATTGTCCCGAACGTGGGACGTCCGTCGAGGAAATCAGGGTGCTTCTCGAAGAACGAACCCGTCAGATGTATACACCCGCCCGCGCCGGTGTCCAGCAGCAGAGTGACAGGGATCGAATCCTCGAGGATGGCATTGATGGAGAGCAGGCTCATGCTCCTCGTCGCTTCGAGGATATCACCTTCGAAGAGATCCACGGAGAACTCCGCTGGATCGAAAAGCGAGATGGTCTCGCTGCCGTAGTCTATCTTCGCAACGAAACGACTCAGGAAGTCATATCCCAGGATAAGATCGATGTGATGTCCTGTTGCCGGATAGAAGATGTCTGCGAGGGGCATGACCGCCAGGTTCTGACCTCTCACAGTGGCCCCGGCTGCGGAGTACTCCCCGACACGGGCGAATGAGAACTCCTCCGTACCGGCGACCCCTCTTGCGGGCAGGCTCCCAGTTGTCTCAAGTCCCAACTCGGCCGCGAGAGAGCTGTCCATCACCGTTGCTCCCGCTCCGCTGTCCAGAAGGATAGTGACTGGAACGCCGTTGACCTCTCCCTGCATGAAGATGTGCTCCTGGTCCAGGCTGAAAGGATACTCCCTGCCGGATTCCGTCAGCTCCCAGTCTGCCGCACCCGCGGTCAGAACGAAGAGGGAGTCCGGCACAGGCACATCAAACTCGGTCAGGATGTTCCTGCTCGCTATTTCCTGGCCGAGCATCTCGATCACGCTTACAGTGGTGGAGGCGGTTGTGATGCCCTGAACCTCCATGTAGTCATCAGGTGTACTGAGTATCTGAAGTCCCATTGTTTTTGCTGTCATAAGGACAGGGAGCCAGGTCTCTCTGGAGTAGTAGAATACGACCTCGGTCTCTCCAGTGAGCGTCAGAGGAACCACGCTGAGCGAGTCGAGCAGAGTGTCCGGTCCAACCGTTACGAGTGAAGTGTCGGTAAGGTAATCATAGAAGACGGTCATTCTGGATAGAACAAGTTCGTCCCTTGCCTCGACTCCCCCGGGAGTAAGGTGTCCATTGCGATCGACGGTCCAGACACTGTCACCCACGATCAGCATCTCCTGGCGAACAGGACCGGCCTCTGTCACAGAGAGTCCCATGAATGGCTCCCTTACCCACCAGGCCTCTGTCATCCCCGGCATCCCCGCAACGACTATGCTGTCCACAGTATGGATCACCATGAGCCTGTCGAGTCTCTCGGATCCTCCCACGGCCACCACACAGCTGTCAAGAATGATCTCCGTTCTTGATGGCCCTGCCGGATGAGGTGCGGTCCCGCATGCAGATAGAATGAGTGCCGCTGCTACTGCCATAACACCGAGCGCCGATACTGGTAGGTACCTCATGACTGACCATCCTCTCCCGGGCTATCGCCGGTCTCGTTTGCACGGAGCTCGATAACGGCCAGCTCCGGTCTGCAGTTGAATCTTACGGGAGGACTGCCTACTCCGACCCCGCGGGAAACATAGACAGCGGTCGAGCCGTTCATTACCAGCCCCGACCTGTACTTCTGACCGAAATATGAAGGCAGCAGCGGAGCTCCGATGAGCGGGAGGACCACCTGTCCTCCATGCGTATGACCGCTCAGGACGAGATCGACCTCACCTTCAGGCAGCTCCTCGGCATAATCAGGATTATGCGAAACAAGGATAACAGGTCCCTCATACCCATCTGACCTGAGTCCATCGAGGCTCTGCTCATCCTCCCACAGGTCCCCGACCCCCCAGATCCTGAGCCTGGCATCGTCCCGTTCCAGGAATATCCCTGAATTCCGGAGGAGCCTGGCACCGGCTGTTTCCTCGAGTTCATCCGATGTAAGGTCTGGGTCCTCCCAGTGATCGTGATTGCCCAGGACCGCACACATATCCGCACGGATGTGGGCCAGTTCCTCCATGCATGGGACAATGTACTCGGGGCTGTGGATCACATAGTCACCAGCCAGGATCACCATATCGGGGGACTCCTCATTAACTCTGCGGACAGCTTCTGCTATCCGTTCTCTGGTGACAAAAGGTCCATGATGGATGTCGGTCATCAGCATCAATCTGAAGCCATCGAAAGCCTCATGCAGATCACTGACGGGTATGACGGTCCGTGTCACCTGCAGCCATCCGGGTTCCACCAGTG